>CAYIEG010000115.1:0-1550 GCA_964362375.1 uncultured Candidatus Saccharibacteria bacterium | reverse complement strand
GGGATTGCATGGCCTTGATCACCCGCTCATCCACGCCGAATTTCTGCAGGATCCTGCGGCCGATTTCGACGTGCGTGCCGGTTACCTCGTGATCAACCGCTTTGCCGATGTCGTGCACCAGCGCTCCTTTCTTGGCGATGGCGACATCCGCGCCGAGCTCCTCGGCGAGCATGCCCGCAAGGTGAGTCATTTCAATGGAGTGCTGGAGCACGTTCTGGCCGTAGCTGGTGCGGAATTTCAGGCGGCCAATCAGGATCAAGAGCCGCGGGTCAAAGTCAAAGATGCCGACTTCATACGCGGCTTGCTCTCCGGCGGCCTTGATCTGCTTCTCGATCTCGTTTTGCGCCTTATCCACCGCTTCTTCTATCCGCGCGGGCTGGATCCGGCCGTCCTGGATGAGCATTTCAAGTGCGGTTTTGGCAATCTGGCGGCGTACCGGATCAAAGGCGGAGATGATGATTGAGCCCGGTGTGTCGTCCACGATGATTTCCACGCCGGCCGCGCGCTCGAGCGACTTGATGTTCCGGCCTTCCCGGCCGATGATTTTGCCTTTCAGATCGTCGGAGGGGATGACCACCGCCGTGGTCGTGACTTCGGATGTCGTGGCGGTTGCGAGCCGCTGGATGATCGAGGCTAGGATCGTGCGGGCCCGGCGCTCGAGCTCTTCCGCGCCGGCGGTCTCCAGTTTCTTGAGGCGCGCCATCACGTCTTCGCTCTGCTCTTTTTCGATGCGGGCGATCATGGTTTTGACCGCTTCTTCCCGCGAGAGGCCGGATACGCGCTCAAGTTCTTTCTGGATCCGGTCGCGCGACGCTTCCCATTCGGCTTTGATCGCTTTTACCTTCTCAATGCGGGTTTCCACTTCTTTGTCTTTGCGCCCCACTTCTTCCATGCGGCGGTCGGCCGCGGTTTCCCGCTCGATCAGCCGCTCCTCCAGCCGCCGGATTTCCTTGAGGCGTTCCCGCTCCTCGCCCTTCGCTTCTTCCAGGACTTTGGCCGCCTTTTCTTTCGCATCTATCAGCGTTTCTTTGGCCTCGCGCTTGGAATCTTCGACCAGCTTCTTCAGCCGCGCCTCGATCGAGGACATCCGGCTGGAGGCGACAAGCTGGCGGATGTAGTAGCCGAGTCCTATGCCCGCCGCGAAAAACACCGCGATCGACGCAATAATAAGTGGTACGGTCATACGTTAGACAGTAGAAAAGAGCGAGGACCCTCGCGATGTACGCCACCGACTTTTCTCTATGAAGGCCCTGCTTGCGGCCCTGAATATGCGTAAATTACCCGGCTATCTCGGGTGGGGAGAGAAAAAGGGCTTTAGAAAGGAATGCCGTATGGTGATGATAAGCAATTCGTATCGCGAGCTTTCGGCGGCATATCCGCGGGGAGTCCATGTCTCTATTCTCACGCGTTAATGAAAAATTACGTTTCAAGAAGACACATATACGATACCAGATATTGTTGTACACTGTCAAACCCAGCGTGATATACTCAAAATATGCCGCGATTGACGCCATTGGTGCTTGTGATCCTGGACGGATTTGGAGTGTCGC
>CAYIEG010000114.1:0-1579 GCA_964362375.1 uncultured Candidatus Saccharibacteria bacterium | reverse complement strand
TGAGTATCGCAATATTACTCTCATGGAAGGGCGGATTTTTTGTTGCTTTGGAGCAGGATGTTTCTACAGAGAATACGCCGCCTAAGCCGATCCCCGCAACGATTTCCGGAATAGTAATAGTAATTGAAAAAGATGCGCAAGGATCAAAAATCGTTTTGGACAGCGAAGGACATAAGATAACCGGTATTGTTACGGAAAAAACGAAGTTTGCCCGTACGGCGGAGTTGGCCCCTGGCCTAAATATGTATACGCGGAAGCGAGCTTTGGCCGAAGACGTAATCGCCGGAGAGAAAGTCGAATTTATTCCCGTCCGGTCCAGCATTGAGGAGAATCAGGAATCATTTCAGCTTTTACTCGTGACCATTTTGCAAAGATAATGCCGCCGTCGCTGCGAATTATAATAGGACAAAAGGCGCGTAGCCTCGTCTATTTGGGGGCTATGGCAGGTTTTGTGCTCGGCGTATTTGGTTTCGCCTCTCCGGCGCAGGCATTGGATATCACCCGAGAATTTTACGGCAATCGCGATGAGCTGACCCCTTTCGATTTCGGTCAGCCGGTGCGGGTTACTAAAATCCACGTTGAGACGTATTGGGGGTGGGAAAACGGGGGTCAAGTTGGCACAGTGCTTGCCGGCGGCGGCACCGGTTCATGCGGCTTTATCGGCGGGTTTTCCAGCGGCTGCGGAGAGATCATTGGCGCTGCATGGTACGAGGAGCCTGGAGTGGGACAATCAACTCCTTCAATCGCGTTTAGTCCAGGAACAACCGGCCTGCTATTTTACGGAGGTATGCCCGACGGCGTGAACGGCGGCCCGCCGCCGGAGAAATGCAGGGGACTGCCGCCGGCGTCGTCGTTTGGATGGAACGGGTATCACGCTTATTGTTTCGGCGTCAACAGTTATCAATTTGACGGGAAAAAGGCGGATCTCAACTGGTATGGTCTTACCAATCGATACGCCGGGCCGGGAGGCGAGGGAAGCGCGAATAATGTCTTCATCAAAATCCGCGTTGACGCGGAGCCGGTGAGCGGATCTATTTCCGCCAGTCCCACTACTTGCAGCGTTGCGCCAGGCGATACGAGCGACAAGTGCACATCGGATATTACCTGGACCACGACCAATGCAACGCGAGCGAAAGTACATTACAGTTTGAACGGAGATAATGATGATAGCCATATACCGTGGGACGCGACTTCTTGCTCGGGAACAAACTGCAGATGGGATATTTATGCGGCCGGCATATATGATTTTAACCTCTACGACTATTCGTCCGGATTTAAAGGTCCCCGGCTTGCCTCGGTCCGCGTAACCGCAATCCCGCGTCCGCCAGACAGTTTGTCCGCATCTTGTCCAGCGCCTGGAACGAGCGGAACCGTATCATGGAGCGGGAGTGGCACCAATTATTATCAGTTGAGGGTGGATGATACGACCGCGAACGGCTGGAATAGGCTATGCGATGGCCAGCAGAACCCCGGCGACATCTGTGAGGATACCACGAGTACCTCTAAAACATTCACTGGCGTTCCGGGCCACACATACGGCTGGTGGGTGCATGCATGTAGTGCGTCGGGTCAATGTACG
>CAYIEG010000113.1:0-1580 GCA_964362375.1 uncultured Candidatus Saccharibacteria bacterium | reverse complement strand
TGATCGCGATGCAGAAAGCGTACACGGCCAATGCGTTTTCTAATCGCAATCTGGCTCTTAGCACCGCCAATTTGTTCACCGCGGTACAGCCTGGCGGAAGTTTATATGGATTGCAACACAGCAACCCGGTAAATACCCAAACCGGCTACGGCTGGCAGACGGGGCAGTACGGAAGATTCAAGGATCCCGCTGTCGGCAAGATCGTGGGTGGCGTCAACGTATTTGGCGGCGGAGTGCCGCTTTACAACCAGAAGACCGGTGCGGTAATCGGGGCCCTGGGCGTGAGCGGCGACAGCTCTTGCGCTGACCATGTGATTGCGTGGCGCATGCGCCACGCGCTGGGGTTTGCCAAAATCCCGGGCGGCGTGAATAAAGCCGCTTATGGCGGAGCAACGGCTCCGACCGGAGGTGATGATAATATCATCTATAGCGGCGGAGTGTTCGGCCATCCCAACTGCGGATTTGGCGAGAAGTCAGTGACCGACCTTCCGTCCATGAGCAATTTCACACAGCCGTTGGCTAAAAGTAAATAACACTGTTGCTGCCCGCACAAAAAACGACCGTCTCTCCATGAGGCGGTCGGTATCATTTTAATACGATTCACTCTGGAGCGGCCCAAGGCGGCACGTTTATCTATTTCATTTTCATATCCTCATCGGGAGTTCCAGCCAGAAAGTGCTGCCTTTGCCGACTCCTTCGGAGAAAGCGCCGACGTTGCCGCCGTGATCGCGCACCACGCGCTTGGCAAAATAGATTCCGATCCCCATGCCGTTGGGGTCGCGGCTTCTGGCCTCGTCCGTGCGGCTGAATTTGGCAAACAATTTCCAGATATCTTCTTTGCGTATCCCCAAGCCGTTATCGGTGACGCTCAACCGCAGCCACTTGCCGTCCGGTCCCTGCATCGGCTCGAGCGCTACCCGCACCTCGCCCTTATCCGAATACTTAATGGCATTGTCAAAATAATTCACCACCGCTTCACGGATTTTGTCCGCGTCAAAGACAAACGAAGCCGCGCCGAGCTTATTTTCAAATACCACCGCGATTCCTTTCTTCTCGGCGCTGTTTTTGAATTTATCAACCACCTCCTCCACCACGCCCGCGAAATCATGTTCGGCAAATTCATATTTGATCTTCCCTGATTCGATCCGGGACAGATCGAGCAAGCTTGCGACGAGCTTGACTAATTGATCGGTGGAAAACATCACTTTTCCCAGCGCCTCTTTGACTTGTGACGCTCCGTCAATCGTCCCTTCCATGATCAGCGATGTATACCCCTTGATGACCGTCAAGGGCGCCCGTAGCTGATGCCCGGCCAGTGATACGAATTCGGATTTTAGCTTATCCAGCTCCTTGAGGCGGTCATTCGACTCGGCGAGCTTCTGGTTCGTCACCTGCAATGCCTCATACAAGAGCGCCTTGCCCAGCGCGATCGCGATCACATTTACAATGTTGCGGAGCGACTCCTGCTCAAATTCACCCAAGCTCTCATAGGTGCGATTGAGCCCGATGACCAGGCCGCCAAGTACATTCCGATTTTCAGTGGCCAGTGGATATGCAATGACCGATCGAAGATGCACGTG
>CAYIEG010000112.1:0-1587 GCA_964362375.1 uncultured Candidatus Saccharibacteria bacterium | reverse complement strand
GCGTTCTTTCAGTTCACGAGTGGTCATGGGGGAGTTCACGCCGAAAGGATTGGCGCCGCGCGCGCTGCCAGACGGAATCGGCGGCCGTGCCGGGGGCGTGGACGGGCGCAGAAGGTATGCCGCAGCGCCGCCAAGAATCAGCAAGCCGACGACGAAAAAGGCGAGAGATCGTTTACTCATGTTGCTCATCAATCGGCTCAATATACACCGGCGTGCGGCCTATCATAATGTCGAGAGAGCCGTCTTTTTCGATCGGCTCGGTGGCGCTCGAGAAAAACGTCGGGTACTCGCGTTCGTTGAGGCGGCGGCTCGCGCCCTGGAAATCCGCGTCAAACTCCGGCACCGCCTCGGTAACTTTTACCCTATCCACTCCGATGCCGGGGAGCGACAACTTGAATACTTCTTTTGGAGGCCCGTCCTGCCATGCCACAAAAATCGGTTTTCCTCCCCTGGTAAATTCGTAGAGATATACGTTCGGGATTCCGGTCTCGCGGATTTTGACGCTCCCAAAATCACTGCCTTTCAGTTTCTCGATCAAAAACTTGAAGCTATAGTACGCAAGTTTCTTTATGCCATCTCCCGGGTCGGGGCAGGGCGTTTCTTTTTGCGGATCGCACGCGGATGGAATGCCGTTATACCGCAGGCCGTGGTAGCTAAAAGTATCATGCTCGGTCAGGTCTTCTCTGGCGGTATCGCGCAGAATCAGCGAGACGCCGTTGGCGACGTGCCAGACCAGACGTTTTATCTCGTGTTCCGCTTGCGCGCGTTCGGTCTGCAAAACATGCAGACGTTTATTCTTTGCAACCTCGTCCTTGCCGGAATGCGTCCCTCCGGCCTTTATGATAATCGGTTTTTCACCGAAGCCTGCGGCGACAAGGAGCTCGCGAAAATATGCAGCGCCCCGTCCCTCCATATTGTTTTGGTAATCCCCGGAATCGTTAAAATTGTGGTAGTCGAAAAAATCAAAATACCCGCTGGGGTCTTTGGCGCGCAAGGCCGCGAGCGCCTCTTTATAGTAGAGGTCGTATCCTTCGGGAGGCGTGCCGCTTGCCGGACCTCCGAATACGATACTCGCTTCCGGGTCAAGCCGCCTGATGACGCGGTATGAACGCTCCACCAATTCCGCATAAGAGCCGGCGGCCTCTTTTGCGCAGCGCGGCTCTATTCCTTTCTTTTGGGCGCCGCAAAACGCGGGCAGGTACAAACTCGCGTGTTCATTGTCAATGCTCCACATCCGCACTTTCCACCCCGGGACTTTTGTATTTGCATAGCGCACCAGCTCTTCAAGAAATTGCTCGTAGGCGGCATAGGACGCCGGGCCATCGGGGACGTATTTGTCGGTACCGGCTATGGCGCGGCCATCGGAAAATTGAAACTTTGACTCTATGTTGACGATAAACCAGGCATGAGCCCGGGTCTCGGCGCCGTATTCGCGCAACTTGCCGTCAATCACCGAGAAGTCATACCGCACCCCCTTGCCGCTCTCTTTCTCAATCGCCCGCCGCGGCAGGTGATCCGAGATCCACTCCACACCCAAATCCTTGAGATAGATGTCTGTCTCTTCCCCGTCAGAGTTATAGGCGTTGT
>CAYIEG010000111.1:0-1611 GCA_964362375.1 uncultured Candidatus Saccharibacteria bacterium | reverse complement strand
GTGCGGCGCGTGCCATCTGAACCTCCTTTTCCTTATGACTATGGCATATTAGGAACTCCCAGTGCAGGAATCCCACATTGCCCCAGATTTCCACCATACCATACTTCACGGGTTACCGTAGCTCTGGTGTCCACATCCCCGAGCGTGGTATCCAACGATCTTCCGGCAAGCCGCTCATCATACAACGACCTGCCCAACGCCCACTCTGCGATACCTCGGACCACCTCTACACTGGTGGTCAAGTCAGCAACAGCGATGGAAACCACTTTTGGCGGCGCGCCGATCGCGGTAATGTGATACCGCACCAGCGCCACATCCGGGCTTTCCGCGCATTGTTCCGCCCAAAATTCAAACGGATCAACGCGCACCGAGAAATGGTATGCCCAGAAGAGCGGAAGATTGAAAAACGGGAAAATCCGAATTTCAATTGCATATTCGCCGACTGGAAGGAAAAACGGCAACGAAATGTCCGTAAACTGCCGGTATTCCTTCAAATCAACTATGGCTCCTGGGGGCAGTGAGCCGCCGTTGCCGCTTGCCAACGACCAGGCGCTCATAATCTCTTGCCCGTTGATCAGAAGACGCGCTTGCACCGGTTCCAGCGGCGCAAATGCGACCGAAGCCGCAATGCCTATTTGCGCGCCTCATTTAGTCAGGACCGAATACAAAAACACGGTCGGCATCGGCGGGATTTCTATGGACGCACTCCTGAATCTCTGCGCCGCAACGGCTCCGGGACTCACCCGATCGTCAATCCGAATCGGGTCAATGCGCCGCGCTCCCTGCGGCAGATGCGAGACCCCTCCTGCCCAAACAGCCGATATGGACAAAAAAACAAAGATGGAAACGAACAATCCGACAACCACCGCTTTCTTCGTCTTCATTCCGCTCTCCTTCTTCCGCCATTCTGCGGAAAACTTGTGATATGGCGCACCTATTTACGCCATGAAAAACATAGCATAATTCGGATAAAAAGTCAATGCCTTACTCCGTTGTCAGCCCATGCTTTTCAGGATACTCCAAAACATTTTTGACTGCGGAGAGAAATACATCGAAATCGCCGAGATTGTTCTTGATGATTTCGTAATATTCCTGCGGGGTGATTTCCGCGTAGAAATGCACTATGCGGTTGCGGTATTTCGCCATTTTGACAAGCGTGGTGTTCGCAAACGCTTTATCCGTAATCCCGAACTCGCCGAGTTTCCGCGCGCTTTCCGCGTATTCGGTCGCCTGCCCTCCGGGTATACGGGAAAGAATATGCGTTGCGATATGAAATATCCCCTCCAATGCATGATGCAGGTGGTATTCCGCAAGTTTGTATCCGTAACCGGATGAAAACTCATCCAGGGACTGCGCGCCCAACTTCTGCAATTCGGCAATTTCGGATTGAATGCCGTTGATCCGCTTGATAATCGTATCTTTTTCCAATGGCTGGGTTTTCATATCCGGGCGAGAATCGCCTCATGGAACATCCGGCGCACAGGAGCAAAATCAGCGTATCGCTCCATAACATTTTCTCTGAAGTCGGCGAACGCGCGAGCGTCTCGTTCATAGAGCGGTACGCCGCGACTGCTCACATGATACTTCAACTGCATATTTACGATCTCGTCT
>CAYIEG010000110.1:0-1613 GCA_964362375.1 uncultured Candidatus Saccharibacteria bacterium | reverse complement strand
TTTTTGAGCCAGTGAAGATATGTTTTTTTGAATCTCTGCGGGACGAATTTTATTTTTCCCTGCTCCACGGCCTTGATTGCCGGTGCTGCGAGCGGCTTCATTTTCAAAAACCACTGCGGCATTATTTGCGGCTCAATCGGGGTCTCGCATTTGTAGCAGACCGCGATTTTGTGGTCGTAATTTTCCTCGATTTTGACCAGCAGTCCTTTGGCCTTTAATTTTTCCGCGATCTTGGGCCGCGCCTCGGCGATCTTCATGCCCGCGAATTCTCCGGCGATCGGCAAGAGCCGTCCCCTGCGGTCAATCACCGGCTCTCTGTCGAGGCCGCGGCGCTCGGCGATCTCGAAATCTATGGGGTCGTGCCACGGGGTAATGGTCATGACTCCGCTTCCGAACGCCATATCAATTGCTTCATCTTTTATAATAGTTGCCGTGATCGGACCATTGATCCATTCAAGCTCAAGCTTCTGTCCGTCTTTGTACGCGGCGTAGCGCTTGTCTTTGGGATGCGTGACCACGTATTTGTCGCCGAATTTGGTTTCCGGCCGGGCGGTCGCAATCACGAACTGGCCGTACTGGAAATAATACAGCGGATCTTTTCTTTCGACATATTTCGTTTCAAGGTCCGCAAGGGCGGTCTGGTGCTTGACGCACCAGTTAATGATCCGCTCGCCGCGATAGACGAGGCCCTTGTCGTAAAATTCGACAAATGCTTCCTGAGTTTTTTTGACGATATCCGGATCGAGGGTGAATTTCTCGCGCGACCAGTCGCAGGATGCCCCCAGTTTCCTGAACTGCCTCTCCATTACTTTTTTGTTTTCCAGGGTGAAGGCGAGCATCTCCTGATACAATTCGTCGCGCGGGATTTGAAAGCGGCTTCTCCCTCCTTTTTCCAGCTTCTTGTCAAAGACCACCTGGGTCTCGAATCCGGCGTGGTCGGCACCCGGCAGCCAGAGCGCTTTTCTGCCGCGCATCCGCTGGAAGCGCGTCGTGAGGTCCTGGAGCGTCACAAAGACCGCATGCCCGATATGGAGCGACCCGTTGGCATTGGGCGGCGGCATGATGAGGGTGAACGGTTTCTTCTGCGCCGGGGGCAATTTGTCCGGATCAAAAAAACCGGACTCTTCCCACATCCGGTAGATCTTGTCCTCAACTTCTTTTGGGCTGTACTGGGGTGGTAACTCTTTGCCGATCATGCGAGTTGTACTTCATCGGTGATTATAGCAGGAGTTCCTTATATTTTCCACATGGTGTATGGGGGGCGATATGCCGCGGATTGAGCGCGTATTACGGGATCAAAAGTGTCCAATGCGAGGAGATGTTGTGAGTTTGATATTGTACCCTCCGGATGCGGGTTTGGTGGCCCGCCAAGTTCTAAAAAGCTGGTTGGCAGGTACCAACGGAAGAGGTGGGACTCTGCAGCTTGCGGACGGGAGGTCTATACAATTCGACGCCACCGAATCTGCGAAGTTGCAAAAAGCTGATGCGGCGTTCGATTTGGGCGCCGCAGAAATGTCATTTCTGCCTTTGCCGTTTGGAACCTAATCGGGTCATCATAACTTCACATTCGCATCGGCTTGGAGCGTCTCGCTCCAAGCCATTTTCTTTTTGGA
>CAYIEG010000109.1:0-1690 GCA_964362375.1 uncultured Candidatus Saccharibacteria bacterium | reverse complement strand
GAGGCCGTATTCCTTCAGTTAAAAGGGGTGATTTCGGTAGCGCCGGGCTACGCCGGCGGCTCTTCGGCGAGCTACCCTCGGCCTGAGCTCGGGTCGAAGGCAGGGCAGGCACCAACCTATGATCAGGTCTTGAGCGGCACGACTGGACATGCCGAGGTAATCAGGATTGAATATGACTCGACGGTGATTCCGTTCCGAAAACTTCTTGAGGTGTTTTTTGCGAGCCACGACCCAACGACCGTGAACCGTCAGGGGGCCGATGTTGGCACCCAGTACCGCTCTATCATTCTCTATACGACTGAGGCCCAGCGGCGTGAGGCGGAAGCCATGATCGCTCAACTCAGTACGGCCAAGAACTAACCCAATCCGATCGTGACCGAGTTGAAACCCCTTGAGATTTTCTATCCGGCCGAGCGGCCGGCACCCTCGGTCATGGTGCGTCAGCCGGTAGACACACCCCTCCACACCGGCATCAAAGCGATTGACACCATGATTCCGATCGGCCGGGGACAGCGCGAGCTCATCATCGGCGACCGCCAGATTGGCAAAACCGCCATCGCCATTGACACGATCATCAACCAGGCGCGCGATTCGCGCCACCGGACGCCGGTCTGCATCTACGTCGCGATCGGGCAGAAAGAATCGAAAGTCGCCAAAATCGTCGCGACTCTCAAAGAACATGGCGCGATGGATTACACCATCGTCGTCTCCGCCCCCGCGTCCGCCCCCGCGCCGCTCTGGTACCTGGCGCCCTACAGCGCGACTGCCATCGGCGAATATTTCATGGAGCAGGGGAGAGACGCGCTCGTGATCTACGATGATCTTTCCCGCCATGCATGGGCGTATCGCGCGCTCTCGCTTTTGTTAAGCCGCCCTCCGGGCCGCGCAGCGTATCCGGGCGACATTTTCTATTTGCACTCGCGCCTCTTGGAACGCGCCGCCAAGCTCAACAAGGAAAACGGAGGCGGCTCGCTCACCGCGCTTCCAATCATCGAGACCCAGCTCGGCGACGTGTCGGCCTATATTCCCACCAACGTCATTTCCATCACCGACGGCCAGATTTATCTCGAACCGGAACTTTTTTACCAGGGCGTGCGCCCGGCTCTGAATGTCGGCCTTTCGGTTTCCCGCGTAGGATCGGCCGCCCAGACCAAGGCGATGAAGAAAGTCGCGGGGCGCCTGCGGCTGGAACTGGCGCAGTACCGCGAGCTCGCGGCGTTTGTGCAGTTTGCTTCGGAGCTCGACGAATCCACCCGCAAGCGGATCGAGCGCGGCCGGATCCTGACCGAGATTTTGAAACAGCCGGAACTGGCGCCGGTGCCGTTTGAAAAACAGGTCGTCCTCATGTATGCGGGTATCAACGGATACTTCGACGCGATCCCGCCGGCGGATGTCCGCCCGGCGAGCGACCGGCTGCTCGACTACCTCGAAAAAATGCACCGGAAAAATATCTTCGACGAGATCGCGCGCACCGGTGAGCTGTCCGCGGATACGGAGGCCAAACTAAAAACCGCGCTGGGAGAATTTAAGCAATTAAAATAGCGGTAGATGGCGTCGACAAAAGCAATCAAACAGCGGATCCGATCGGTGCGCAACACCGCGCAGATTACGAAAGCCATGGAAGTGGTGTCCGCGACCAAAATGCGCCGCTCGCAGGAGTTTGCCCTGAAGGCCCGGCCGTATGCCGCCG
>CAYIEG010000108.1:325-1701 GCA_964362375.1 uncultured Candidatus Saccharibacteria bacterium | reverse complement strand
CCCAAATCCTTGAGATAGATGTCTGTCTCTTCCCCGTCAGAGTTATAGGCGTTGTTTGAGCCAAACGGAAGCGCGAACGATGCGCGCGTCGATTTATCGCCACCAGGAGCGCTCTCGGGTAGCGCCAGCCAGAGCCAGACCCCCACGCCGCCAAGGAGCGCTACAGCGACCGCGGCAATCGGCAGAAAGCGTTTATTCATTGCCAACGCGCAAAAATCTTCTTACCCCAAAACCCAATGCCGCAATCGCCAGCGCCGAGACCAACAGATTCCGCCACCAGGCCGAGATGCCAACAGCTGACCGTTCTTCGACTTTCACCCAAAACGCGGCGGTGAGCGCCTCGTCGTCAGCCGCAAACGTCGCGCCCAGCGGCCTGAATTGCGCGAATAGTTTATAAAGCCCTGCCTCGGGGAAGACGACGTGAAAAGCGATTTCCTCATCCGCTTTCAATGATTCGGGCCGCTCATCCTCCAGACCATGCGCATACACCGATCGCACCAGCGCATGGTGATTTTCTTCCATCTCTGCAGGATGGATATGAATAAAGCGGCTTAAGTTCTCTTTTATGATCGCCAAGTGCATGTCCGCTCCCAAAAACGGTTCAATCTCAACCTCGCGGCCAAAGAAATCATGAATGTCAAAATGGAGTTCCGCTTCTTTGCCTCTTATGACCGGTTCGTCATAGCCCAGCAACACTTGATATTGGCCAATAATGACCGAACGGCCGAGAGATATGTTTTTCTGCGGCGCGGCTCCCGGGCCAACAACAGAAAACCCCGGATGACCGAATGCATGCGTCGCGCCGCCCCGTTTGATTTCAGACCAAATTTTGTAGCGCCCGGGCTTTTTAAAAGCGTGCCCGACTGAAAAGCGGCCGGCAATCCCCCCAGGCTCGGGATGTATATGAAAAAATTCATTCAGGTCGTCGCGGACCCCGACGACGTGCATCGGCTTCTCGTGGTCGAGCTCAAGATCTGAAATTGGTCTGTCGCCCGGCCGCTCGCGGACCAAAAAATCAAGCCGCGTAGTGGTGCCGGTCACCGGCGCGGGCGCAATATCGAGATCAACCGCGAGTCCCTCGCGGACGCCGGCCGCTTCGTGGAAGCGAACCTCGTCATGCCCCTCGTCCGCATGCGGCATTGCTTCTGCCGCGCCGTGCGGCTCATCCCCGGGATGCCGCGCATGATTCAAAAACCGATCCGGCAATACCCAGATGACGGTGAGCGCCAGGAGGAGCGAGAGCGCGACAAAGAACGGCAGACGATAGGGAGGCGCCGATCCTTCTTCTTTCTTTTTTCTGACGTGATACCAAAAGAGCGGTATTACCCAGAGGATGACAAGCGCCCAATTGCCGAGCCAGAACGGGAGATCAAATA
>CAYIEG010000108.1:0-315 GCA_964362375.1 uncultured Candidatus Saccharibacteria bacterium | reverse complement strand
CAAATAAACCCCGGCCGGTCGGAATCTCATGCGGGTGGGGCGCGCCGACGCCAAGGCGATGCGCGACCGCGCCGATCACCTGCTCTTCGCGGGTGATCTCTTCAAAAAGCGTGTGCTGGCCGGAAGACACCCACCAGTCGTGAGTGAAAAGGCCGAGCACGAGGATAAAACCCGCCACAAACACCATACCCCAGCCGGTCGCGCGCTCCACTTTATCTTTGCGCGCGACGATCCATGCGAGCGCATTGACGCCGAGAATCCCGAGAAGAGCCAGGAGCAGCAGCGGCAATACTCTGCCGACCGCATGGGTGAAAA
>CAYIEG010000107.1:0-1725 GCA_964362375.1 uncultured Candidatus Saccharibacteria bacterium | reverse complement strand
TCGCGCATGTCCGCGGTATCCTGCAGGATGCGATCGAGCGCGGATTTTCCGAGATCGTGCAGGGCGCCAAAGAAAAAGCGGAGATCGTGGTGAGCTTTTTGGCGCTGCTCGAACTCGCGAAGCAGAAATTCCTTGAGCTGCGGCAGGAGCGGCCTTTCGAGGAAATCAGGATCAGAAAAATTGGCGAATTCCCTCTATTGAAGTGAGACTTCGATATGGGCTTAATCCATGAGACAGGAGATCGGTTTGCACGCGATACTTGAGAGTATTTTGTTTGTTCACGGCGAGCCGCTCGATCTTGAGCGGCTCGCCGCAATCGCCGAAAAGCCGGCGGATGAAGTCCGCGCCGCACTCGGCCAGCTCGCGCAGGGATACGAAGACCGCGGGCTTGTGCTCGTCGAGAAAGACGGGGCGTATCAGCTTGCGTCCCGCCCCGCGGCGGCTCCGTATGTTGAAAAGCTCGTCAAAGGAGAATTTTCCGAGGAACTTTCGCGCGCGGCGCTCGAGACGATCACGGTCGTGGCCTACAAAGGGCCGCTTACGCGAGCCGAGATCGAGTATATCCGCGGCGTCAATTCCTCTTTTACGCTCCGCTCGCTTCTGATGCGCGGGCTTGTCGAGCGGGTCGAGAATCCCAAAGACGCGCGCTCGTACGTATATCAGGTAAGCATTGATTTTCTCAAACATCTGGGGATTAGCCGGATCGAGGATCTGCCGGAATATGAAGCATTGACGAAGCAGGTTACGATTGGGCCAAACTCACCAAACGTATGAATTCCCGCTCCGCAACGCATTTTCTTGTTCCGCTCTTGGGCGCCCTCGCGATAGG
Organism: uncultured Candidatus Saccharibacteria bacterium; assembly: GCA_964362375.1. Classification (GTDB taxonomy): domain Bacteria; phylum Patescibacteriota; class Minisyncoccia; order Sungbacterales; family HO2-52-23; genus WO2-54-10. Next base: position 896 of record CAYIEG010000107.1, on the reverse strand, counting down.
GGCGCTTGTGTTGCTTTCGGTCTTGGGCGGCAGGGAAGATCACCCGTCGTCCGCACTCGCATCCGTTGCCGCTATTCCGGCTGAGCCGCTGCTCTCGGCGGAGGCATACACGGTGCGTCTGGTCGGAGCCGGTGAGACCCTGCTCTCGCGCCGCGGCGGGAAGCGCGTGGCGCCGGCGAGCCTCACCAAGCTCATGACGGCAATCGTTGCGGCGGAGAAACTCGCCGCCGCCGATACGCCGGTGTTTTCGGAAAATGCAAAAACGGTTGAAGAGCGGAGAAGCCCTGCGAAGGCAGGGGACGCGTTCGGACGGGACGACCTTATCCGCATGGCGCTGGTTGCCTCGGTCAATGACGCCGCACTTGCGCTGGCAGAGGCAACCGGCGCCAAAGTCGGGCGGCTGGAGTATCAAGACCGGATGCAGGCATTTGTCCGGCTGATGAACGGTAAGGCGAGGATCCTCGGCCTCGACGACACTCATTTTGAAAATCCGACCGGCCTCGATGCGCCGGGGCACTATATGAGCGCCGCCGACCTGGCGCGGCTTGCCGAGTACGCGCTTTCCCGGCACCCCCTCTTCTGGGAGATGACCCGGCAGAGCGAGGCGGCGGTTGTATCGCTCGGGGGGAGCAGATACGCGCTTTCAAATACGAATGAACTGTTGAAAGAATTCCCCGCGCTCCGGGGCGGAAAGACCGGCTTTACCGATAACGCGAAGGGTGCCTTGCTGCTGCTTTATCCCGTGAGGCCGGACCGCACGGCAATAATCGTGATATTAAAATCAGACGATCGCTTTGGGGACGGGAGGAAGATTATCGAGTGGCTGGAGAAATATGGAGGCAGAGATTAGCAATGTGGTAAGCGCGATCAAAGTATTCGGCTTGCTGGCGGCATCT
>CAYIEG010000106.1:0-1774 GCA_964362375.1 uncultured Candidatus Saccharibacteria bacterium | reverse complement strand
TATGGAAGTGACTGCCACATTGCGATACCTGCATATGGCGCCGCGGAAAGTGCGGCTGGCGGCAGGCGTGATCAAAGGGATGGAGGTTCGGCAGGCCGAGCAAGAGCTTTCGCATCGGATCAAACGCGCATCCGAGCCCTTGATCAAGCTCATCCGGTCGGCGGTTGCCAACGCCCGGCACAATTTTCATATTGAAAATACGGAGATGGTGATCAAGGATATTCGCGTCAATGCGGGCCCGGTGACCAAGCGGTTCCGCGCGCGGGCATTCGGCCGGGCCGCACCCATCCGCCGCCGCACGAGCCACGTGATCGTAGTGCTCGAGACCTCCGGCGCGGCTTCCGGAACTCGGCGCCGGACAGAGCCGACGGTACGCGACGCGACCGCTGAAGATTTCCGTGGCGGGGAAACGCGGCGCCGCGGAGGAGAGAAGTCCGGAAACGCAAAGATGCGCAAATCTGTGGCACCCGATTTTATGCGCCGCGTATTCCAGCGTAAAGCAATATGATGTCCCGGTGCCGAAGTTGCGTTCCGCAGTTTTCCGAACCAAGGGACAAGTCCCGCCGCCGCAATTGCAATATCGGCGGCGGGACAGATGGTATAGAAATAACATCGGCATCAACTAGCGGCACAGGGACGCCTATTTGATATTTTAAAGGTACATGACCCACCGAGTCCATCCCTATATTTTTCGCATCAATCAGCTGACGACCTGGAAGTCGCGCTGGTTTAATCCTAAGCGATTTCAGGAATACCTGCGGGAGGATACGCTCCTGCGCTACTGGCTCGAGCGGCGCTTGCGCGCGAGCCATATCGAGCGGGTGGAGATCGAGCGGTTTCCGAATCATGTGCACGTGATCGTCAAAACCGCGCGCCCCGGCATTTTGATCGGCCGCGGCGGCGAAGGGGCGACGCGCCTGAAGCAGGAGATTGAACGGTACCTTGCAAAGATCGCGGTTAAGAAAAACGGTCCTCCCGCGAAGCGCCGCGAAATTAAGCTGACGATCGAAGAAGTGCGTTTCCCTGAAACTCACGCGGCCATTGCTGCCCAGATGATTGCCGATGACTTGGAGAAGCGTCTGCCGTTTCGCCGCGTGCTGCGCCAGGCCCTTGAAAAGATCGCTGCCGCCAAAGAAGTGAAGGGGGTGAAGATTTCGCTGAAGGGGCGTCTGGACGGGGCGGAGATGGCGCGCTATGAATGGGCGAAAAAAGGACGGATTCCGCTTCAGACCCTGCGCGCGGACGTAGATTATGCGGAGAAAACGGCGTTTACGACGTACGGCACGATCGGCGTGAAGGTGTGGATATATAAGGGAGATGTTTTTGAAGACAAAAAGAAAACGGGTTAATTCGGCATTTCGATATTTTGATCATGTTGCAGCCCAAGAAAGTAAAACATCGCAAGTGGCAAAAGGGACGTACCCGCGGGGTAGACAGCCGCGGGGCGGAATTGGCGTTCGGCGCGTACGGCCTCAAGGCCCTGGAAGTGTGCTGGATTACGGCGCGTCAGATCGAAGCCGCGCGACGCGCCATGACTCGCGCCATCGAGCGGGGGGGCAAGATATGGATACGCATTTTTCCCGACAAGCCGGTCACGAAAAAGCCGCCGGAAGTGACGCTCGGCGGAGGCAAGGGAGCGGTGGATCACTACGTGGTGCCGGTCCGTCCGGGCAGGATCATGTTTGAAATGGACGGGGTGACGCGCGAAGCCGCGAAGGAAGCGATGCGGCTTGCGGCGCACAAGCTTCCGGTCAAGACCAAATTCATTTCCGAA
>CAYIEG010000105.1:0-2057 GCA_964362375.1 uncultured Candidatus Saccharibacteria bacterium | reverse complement strand
AAGCTAAGCTTGGATCACTCCTCGGGCGGCTTTCAACGCCCGCGCGTACCAAATCACTTCATCCAAAAGTTTCTTGACCCGCTCCGTATACGAGGGATCGGTAATATTCCCCTGCTCGTCGAAGAGCGTTTTCACGTTTGAAAAATATACCGCCGGCTGGATCGGCACCATATGAAATTCGATCGCGACCAGACGCAGCTGCTCCACCGCCCGCACCCCGCCCATGCCCCCGCTCCCGACCCCGCAGATCGCGACGGGCTTGCGGGCATACTGGGTATAGAGCATATCGAGCATCATCTTAAGCTCCCCGGGATACCCGTGGTTATACTCGGGCGAAACAATGACATACCCGTCCGCCCGGCTGATTTTTTCTCCAAGGGCCTTGGCGATCTCCGACTCCTCGGTATTGTCGGTCGCGGGCAGCCGAAAATCGCGCACGTCAATAAGTTCGCTTTCGATTTCCGGCCGTTTTTTTATTTCTTCAAATACGAATCGCGCCGCCTTTTCCGAGCGGCGGCCTTCTCGCGCCGTGCCGAGTATCACCGGGATATAGAGCGCCATGATCAGGTACGTTCCTTTTTATATGGTTCATATGCACCATATCCCAATATTCAATCGGCATCAACTCGTCCTGTGCCGCCTGCTCTCCCTATCACTCTTCTTCGACCTCATCGTCCTCCTCGTTGTCTTCCCGCATGACGGCGCAGCCACAGTCGCATGTCCCGTCGGCATCATGCACGTGGCCGCATACGCTGCACTTTTTTGTTCCATTGTTGCCGTAGCCTACCCTTTAATACCCAGCGCTTCCCGCAGATGCGGCTGATCGAATCCGATGATGATTTTTCCGTCAACCTCGATGACCGGAACTCCCATCTGGCCTGATTTCTGGATCATGTACTCGCGCGCCTGCAGATCGATCGCCACATCCCGCTCTTCGTAGGCGACCTCGTGCTTTTTGAAAAACTCCTTCGACATCCTGCAGTAGACGCAGTAGGGAGTCGTATAAATCGTTACTTTTGCCATGATTCTGGAACCTGGAACTAAATTAGATGACGTAATACCGGTACAGATTCTTTCCTATAAAATAGGAATAATCGTCCCCGTGCCGATGGTTGAACCGACGTTGAGACTGTCCCATTGTCCCGCTGCCGACCTTGCAATATCGGCGGCGGGACAAAGTCCCTTGGTTCGGAAAACTGCGGAACGCAACTTCGGCACCGGGACGCTTATTTTTTAATTTTTTGAAGTTCCTCCTCGATTACCGGCTGAAATTGGCCAAAGGGCAGCGCCCCTTCCACCAAGCGCCCGTTTACAAACGTACCCGGCGTTCCACGCACGCCCGCGGACTGACCGTCCCGGAAGTCTTTTTGCACCTCCGCCGCATATTTGCCCGAATCCAGACACTCGTCAAATTGGCCGGTATTGAGCCCCAGCTCGGCCGCCCATGCTTTGTAGTGCTTCACCGACAACTGGTCCTGGCGCTGATACAGCACATCGTGATATTCCCAGAACTTCCCCTGCTCATCCGCGCATTCCCCGGCTTCCGCCGATTTCTGCGCTTCCTCATGGATCGACGTCAGCGGAAAATCGCGGTAGACAAACTTTGCCTTGCCGGTCTTCACATATGTTTCGATAATCTCCTGCTCGGTGGTCTTGGTAAACCGGCCGCAGAAGGGACACTGGAAGTCGGCGAATTCGACGATCGTGACGGGTGCGGCCGGATTACCGAGGAACGGATCATCATCGGCAAGGTCGGCCGGCACTTCGGGCGTACCCGCCGCAGTTCCGGCCGCCGCACCCTGCACCGAGGGCAAGGGTGCCGTCGGCCGGCTGGTATACATCACCGCGCCCGCGATCAGAGCGCCCGCGATGACGATTGCAGCCGGAATTACATACGGATTCGCGGCATTTTTTCCAGCCGCCGCTTCACTAACCACAGTATCCTCTTCCATAAAAAACTGGTTAAACCGGTTTAAAATATCTAGAGCATGTTCGGAAACCTCATATTCTGCTGCAATCGCAGAATTTCGGCTGCGGCGCTCAACGGCTCACCCTCG
>CAYIEG010000104.1:0-2082 GCA_964362375.1 uncultured Candidatus Saccharibacteria bacterium | reverse complement strand
CTATGCACTCCTCCTGATGTGACGGGTCCTCGCAATAGATCTGACATTCTTGCGGGCTCCGGCATCCGCCCGGCCCGCCGGCTTCGAAGCGGCGCTGCATCTCGCGGAAGCGCTCGGCCTCTTCCGGCGGAATGATGCCCGCGCGCTCGGCAAACGCAAAGCACTCCTCGGTGTGGTCGCGATTCTGGCAGTACGCCTCGCACTCGCGCTGGTTCCGGCAGCCGCCCGGCGTCTCGCCGCTCCTGAGGAGCTCGAGAAACCTCCGTGCGTGCTTCCGCTCCTCGGGCTCCATGAACCCGGCCGCCTCGGCAAATTCCAGGCACTCCTCCATATGCTCGTCGCTCTCTGTGCAGTAGGCCTCGCAGGATTCCCTATTGCGGCACCCGCCCGGGAGCTCTACTCCGCGCTCAAGCGCTCGCTGGACTCGCCGCGCCTCCTCGAGCTCCTCTTCCGAGATAAAGCCCTGCTCCTCGGCAAAGTCGAGGCACTCGTCAATGTTTTTTATGTCGTCACAGTAGGACTCGCATGACTGGGCGCTCGTGCACCCGCCCGGGCCTTCGCCGCCGGCGGCTTCGAACTTGCGCGCCTGGTCAAGTTCTTCCTCTGACATCAAACCATGTTCCTCGGCAAAATCGAGGCAGGGGGGAAGATTGGCCGGTTTGTCGCAAAAAGCGCGGCACTCTTGCTGGTTTTCGCACCCGCCGAGTTCGGCGACCGGGTACTCGATATCAACTGCGCCGGTCGTTTGGGCGGCAATACTGCCCGCGCCCAGCAGGAGCACCGCCACCCCCAAGCCGAGCACTACGCCACCGAGCGTTTTGGTATTCCACATGGTAGTAATTAAAAGGGATTGGTTTTGAGGCCTTCGTAGGGATTGGTTTTGCCGACGGGATTGAGGTCGGGCGCGCTGTCGAGCGGATTCGCGCTCGGCACGTCGATCTGCACGCTCTGCTCGAGCGCCGCGTTGAGCTCTTCGAGATCCTGCTGCTCTTGCTGGAGGTCGACCTCGCCCCCGCGCCCTCCCCGCACGACAATCACGACCACGATGACCGCAATTGCCACTATGACGATGCCAACGACGATCCAAAGGTTTTTTTGCGACATAGGCTTGTGAGAAGAGTATATCATTTGTATAGTTGTCTCACTGGACGGTTATGCACAGGAGCCGTCCGCTTGGCCTCATCGTCTAACGGTTAGGACATTGGCTTTTCAAGCCAAGAATAGGGGTCCGACTCCCCTTGAGGCTACCAGGTATCACCCATTACCTTGATGAGCGAAAAGCATCCATTCGAATCTAATCCAGATCGCGCTTCGGAAGTAAGCGAGCGCAACAAATCACTGTTTTACGAGCGTGTAAAGCAATTGGTTTTGGGGCGGCCGGGAAGAAAGTTGTTCGATCCAGATGATACTGATCGTTCGTTCAAAATCGGAAAGGAAAAGATATTTATTAGTTATCAAGGACTGCCTCTTGAGAAAAGTGAAAAAGCGACGCCTTTGCAGAAGATGTCTCCCAGCGAACTCGTTGCTCACATTGTGGCTGGTGCGCGGGCCAGTGTGGAAATATTCACCAGAGAATCTAAAGATTGGGGACGATTTAGGTCGTATTTTCTTGGCTTCGATGAGACCCTGCACCTGTTCACCGGGACCGTTGATCTCAAACGGCAGCGCGAGCGGAGGGATTTGGGCGAAGAAAGCAGGCGCATCGGGAGTGATGAGATGCAAGCGATCGCACTCCATGATGCCATCGAGGAACTCGCGAGCCACGAAGCGCGTAGCGCGGGAGCATATGAAATGGGATTCACCATCCCCTCCGATGAGGAGGTGGCGCGAGTCAATGAGCGGCTTGAACAGCTTGTGGCCCGCGATGAAACGAGGAAGAAAAAGAGCTGACGCAGATCTTCGTCATCGAAACCAGTTGTGATAAGACAGCTCTTGCACTTTTTCACTTTCGGCACACGGTTTGTGCTATACTTCCCCCATGGCTAACAAATCAACCAATCCGCTCGTGGCGCTCATCTCAATCGTGTTCGTTCTCGGGGCGGTGGCGTGGGCGCTCTCGCGCTTTATGAACGGCCTGGAACT
>CAYIEG010000103.1:0-2096 GCA_964362375.1 uncultured Candidatus Saccharibacteria bacterium | reverse complement strand
TGACGGCGAATACGGCAAGGTGACGATTTTCGGGGACGGAGAGCGCAGCGGCGCGACAGCCCAGACGGTACTTTTCTAAATTATGAAATACCGGCATTTGCTGCTCGGAGATCCAAGCTCCGAAGGCGGGAGAGGGGCGGCCTTGACAGGACCCGCGGGGCGTGTATACTTTATTATAAATAAGGATTATGTCCGGTAGACAGCGTCGGAGGTCGTCCGGTTTTTATTTACATAATATTTCAGCATACCGGTATGTTTTTAAAATACAGCGTGAAGAAAGTTATTTTCACAGCACTGGTAGCAATGAGTCTGGCCGCGGGTGTCGCCTATGCCAGCCACTCGTGGGGCGGCTATCACTGGGCGCGGACGACAACGGATCCATTTACTCTCAAGTTGGGCGACAATGTCTCCGCGACATGGGACGCGTATCTTGCCGAAGCGTCTGCCGATTGGAGCCAGTCAGCGGTGTTAGACACCACGGTAGTGGGAGGCGGCACGAAGGCGAGCCGCTGCAGGCCCACATCCGGCCGGGTGGAGGTGTGCAGCTACCGTTATGGCTTCAACGGATGGCTTGGCCTGGCGACGATTTGGGTGAGCGGTGGTCATATTACGCGGGGCACCGTCAAGACGAATGACAGCTATTTCGGGACCGCGACGTATAACACCCCGCCGTGGCGGCGGCTGGTAATGTGCCAGGAAGTTGCGCATACCCTCGGACTTGATCATCAGGATGTGGACTCCTTGAACCCGAATCTCGGCACGTGCATGGATTACACGGATGATCCCGACGGTCCGCCTTCCAATGAGCATCCGAACGCCCACGACTACGAACAGCTCGTGTCGATTTACGGACATTCGGACGGCTTCACCACTATAGGCCAGGCGGTTGCGCGGCATGGATCTCGCAACGATGAGGCGGATGCGCAAGATCTGGAAGACGAAGCACAACGAAGAGGCAGAAACCGGTCGCACTATGAGCGCGATTTGGGCGGAGGCGAGAAACTGTATACTTTTGTCCTTTGGGCCGAATAGCGGTTATGGTTGAGTTGTCTTACAAGAGCTCCGTTGCAACGGAGCTCTTGTAATTTGGGCCGCAATGCGGCTATCCTTACTTATATGAGCATGAAAAACAAAATCTTGCTCGTGCTTGGGGGAATTGGTGTCCTCATTGCGGGGGCGGCTTTTTTGTTCCGGAGCGGCGACAAAGAGCTTGGTGTCGGCGGCGACTCCTCCGGCCTTGTCATCGGACAGAATGCGATTTATGTGACAGAACAGACGCCAGGACGCAGTGTGACGGTGTCGATCGTGCGGCTGGAGAAGCCGGGATTTGTCGTGATACACCAAGACGCGGGCGGTACGCCCGGCGCGGTTTTGGGCGTCAGTAATCTCCTTCCTGCCGGAGAGACCGAGGATGCCGCTCCGATCATTCTTTCTCGTACCACGGCTGACGGCGAGGTGCTCCACGCCATGCTCCATCTTGATGATGGAGACGGCCAGTTCGATGCGGTCGTTGACCAGCCGGCGCGTGATCCGGTAGGCGAAGGACCGGTGGCGATGGAAGTAATCGTGAGCACGGACGCTGCCGAACCCGGAGTAGTAAATCCTTAAATCCGTCTACCAAAACAGCTCTATGCGCAGCTGGCTCCCCAAGCTCAATCAAGTCATCCTCATCATCGTCATCGCCGATTTTGTCCTGATCACCGCATTCGGGTTCCTGCCGCCGATTTTTGCGGTGTTTGTGACCGAGCAGATCCAGGGCGCTTCGGTCGCGGTCGTCGGGTTCGCGCTCGCTATTTACTGGATCACCAAATCAATTCTCCAGCTTTTTGTGGCCCGTTTCATCGACCGGAATCACGGGGAAATCGACGATTTCTATATCATGATCGCCGGCGGGGTCCTCAATTCGATCCTCATCTCGCTCTATTATTTTGCGACCGGCGTCTGGCACATCTATGCCTTGCAGTTCCTGATCGGGATCGGCGACTCCTTGCTGGTACCGCCGTTTTATGCGATCTTCACCCGCCATATCGACAAGGGAAAGGAGGGATTCGAGTGGGCGCTCTATTCCAGTTTCTCGTTGGGCGCGGGGTCCGCGC
>CAYIEG010000102.1:0-2119 GCA_964362375.1 uncultured Candidatus Saccharibacteria bacterium | reverse complement strand
CGAATTCGAGCAGATGGAGGTGCAATATTATGTAAAACCGGATTCAGTACAGGCGGCCGACATATTCGCACAATGGAAAGACGAGCGGATGGCATGGTACCAGAAGCTTGGCCTCGGACACCTCCGATTCCGCGATCATGCGCCGGGTGAGCTCGCGCACTATGCCAAAGCCGCCTGCGATATTGAGTACGAGTCGCCCTTCGGCGGGTGGAAGGAATTAGAAGGAATCCACAACCGCGGCGATTGGGATTTATCGCGCCACGCCAAGTTCTCAGGACAAGACCTCGGCTACTTTGATGACGAGACGAAAGAGCGGTATGTGCCATGGGTGATCGAGACATCCGGAGGAGTGGATCGCGCCGCGCTCTTCTTTTTGATTGACGCCTACCACGAGGACGGCGAGCGCGTGGTTTTAAAGCTGCATCCGCGCCTAGCCCCATACAAGGTTGCGGTATTCCCGCTGCTTGCCAACAAGCCGCAGCTTGTCGAAAAGGCCAAAACGATATTTAAAAGTTTAAAGTTACAAAGTTTAAATATCACGTGGGATGACCGAGGCAACATCGGCAAGCGTTACTACGCCCAGGACGAGATCGGCACGCCGTGGTGCGTGACCGTCGATTTCCAGACGCTCGAGGACGACACCGTGACGGTCCGCGACCGCGACACGGCAAAGCAAGAGCGGGTCGCCGTAAAAGAATTACCTCTTTATTTCCAATCCAAGCTCCATGTTTAAGAAAACCATATTAGAAAATGGATTGCGCATCATTACCGCCCCCATGCAGGGTACCAATACTGTGACGGTGCTGGTGCTCTGCGGTACCGGCTCGGATTATGAGGCGCGGGAGATTGGCGGCATTTCTCATTTTCTCGAGCATATGTTCTTCAAGGGCACCCGGAATCGCCCGACCCCGGACGAGATCAAGCATGAGTTGGATGGCATGGGGTCGATTTCCAATGCCTTTACCAGCCACGAGCTGACTGGCTATCACATTAAAGCGGGAAAAACTTATCTGGATCAGTCCTTGGATCTGCTTTCTGACATCTATAAAAATTCGCTCCTCTCGGCCGACGAAATCGAGCGGGAGCGCCAAGTGATTATCGAGGAACTCCACAAAGACCGCGATACGCCCACTCTTTATATCTGGTGGGTATGGGAGCACCTGCTGTATGGCGATCAGCCGGCTGGCCGGGACGTGATCGGCGAGGAAAAAACGATACGCGCGCTTGCGCGGGACGAATTCGCAAATTACTTCACGCACCAGTATGTCGCTGGCAATACTGCGGTGGTAGTCGCGGGAAATTTCGACGAAGGAGCGACGGCGGAAAAGATCGAGCGGCTCTTTGCCGGTATCCGGCATGAAGCGCCGCAGCACTCCAAACCCGCGGTCGCCGAGGCCCAGCAGGTCCCCGCGCTCGCGATCGAGCGTAAGGATACTGATCAGACCCATATTGCGCTCGGATTCCGGGGCTACGACGCGAATCACCCCAAGCGCTATGTCGCAGAAGTGTTGTCGGCACTGCTCGGCGGGTCGTGGAGTGCGCGGATGTGGGATCGGATCCGGGAGAAGCTGGGGCTGGCCTATACTGTTTTCACCACCCACGAGTCCTATTCCAACCGCGGGTACCTAATGACATATGCGGGAGTGGACCATCGTAACGTGGAGGCAACGATCCGCGCCGCACTGGAAGAATACCGGCGGATCACCGAAGATCCGGTTCCCGCGGCGGAGTTGAAGCGCGTCAAGGATTACATTCGCGGCACCACCCTGATCGGGCTTGAGCAATCGAATGCGGTCGCCAACTTTGTAGGCACCGAGGAAATGGTGACCGGGAAGCCGCTGACAATCGAGGAAGTATTTGCTAAAATAGAGGCGGTGAGTGCGGAGGATATCCGTGCGGTCGCGCGGGAAATCATCCGCGCCCCAGAGCTGAATCTGGCGATGATCGGCCCGCTCACCGACAGAGAGCCGTTCGAGCGGCTGCTCCGCGGCTTCCAATAAGCCCAATTGGGCTTATTGGACCAATCGGATTTATAGTATGCCATCCAAAGATATCCAACACCTTCATATTTCCACTTGGACAATGGTCCGGTTCTTTGCCCTCATTCTCGCGATGGCGG
>CAYIEG010000101.1:0-2154 GCA_964362375.1 uncultured Candidatus Saccharibacteria bacterium | reverse complement strand
ATAAAGACATTGTGCGGGTGCTGTAGTTTTGCCGTCTGGCAGGCCCCTATAATATACATTTGACAGGATTTTGCCGTGGAGGTACAATGTATATTGAGCTTAGTATTAAAACAAATCGAGGCGCAGAGCATCAGTTCGCTGGTGTTGCGAGGCCATAGAAAAGTTTTAAGAGGAGCGAGGTCGTATAAAATATAGGTGGTAGCTTGTAGCTGGTAGGTAGTAGGAAAACGGACGATAAAAAACCGTTCGCTACAACCTGCAAGCTAATTCCTACAACCTCGTTATTTCGTGGCCTTTCAAGATCAGCGAAGCGGAAGCGGCGGGTGGCAAGATGACCGCCCGCGCTACGACATCACCTGCTCCAAGTGCGGGACTGCGGACACTGTTCCGTTTCCTCCCACGCCGGGACGCGATGTCTATTGCCGGAATTGCTGGCGCGAAGCGAATCCCCGCCCGATGAATCGGGGCGGCGGACACGGCTTCAGCCGCTAAGCGCAAATCAAAAACCCCGCACTCGCGGGGTTTTTGATTTGCTTTTGCCCGTGTTATCATTTTCGCATATGTCTGGGGGGACACCGCAAAATTGTCAAATCTGCGGCAGGCCGCTTTATTTGAAGCCCGAGAAAAAACGCGGCATATGCGATGTGTGCGCGAGACTGCCGGTTGCGGCGCGATGCATGAAGTGCGGCGTCACGCTCCTTGCGGGCGACGAAAAAAAGCGCCAACTCTGCCGCCGTTGCTCCATTCTGGAGTACCGTTGCGCCAAATGCAGCCGGCGGCTTGAAAGCACGATCGAGCGGACCGGCGGGATATGCAATGAGTGCAAGCGGCAGGAGAGCAATATCTTTAGCGGAAAACGGCGATGAATTACGAGTATCTCATTATCGGCGGCGGGATTGCGGGGGTCACGGCGGCCGAGACCATTCGCGAGGCGGACGGAAACGGCGCGATCGGCATCGTCTCCAATGAGCCGCATCTCGTCTATTCGCGCGTCCTGCTTCCCTCATACCTAAAAAAGCGGATCCGGAGAGAGCAGGTGTTTCTGCGCACCCGGGAAGATTTTGCAGAGAAGCGCATTGATCTCTGGCTCGGCAAAACCGCCGTGGCGGTTGATACGGGACATCGTAGAGTGGCGCTTGCCAGCGGGGAGGAGATACACTACGGAAAACTCCTGATTGCGGGCGGCGGAAAAGTCAATTCATGGGAAGACGGGGAGGCGGGCGAGCGCATCTATCGTCTCCAGACGCTTGATGACGCCGACCGGCTCTTCGAGGCACTGGGCGCCATACGGAATCCCCTCGTCGTCGGCTCTTCCTTTATTGCGCTGGAGTTTGTCGAGATATTTTTGTCGAATGGCATCGTGCCGCGGGTGCTCTCGCGCGAAGAACGGTTTTTCGGCAGGATGCTCGACGCGGCGGGTGCCGAATTGCTCGAAGAGAATTTTGCAAGTCGGGGCGTGCATCTTTTTCTCGGCGACGGAGTGCGCGGGGTCCAGAGGCAGGGGACAGGGCTTCGTATCTCGGCGGACCGCGCGGGGATGCTCGATGCCGACGCGCTTGCCGCGGGGATCGGCATTGCCCGCAATATCGGGTTCCTTACGGGTTCGGGCATCGCGTGCGGCGACGGGGGGATACGGACGGACGAATTTCTCGAGACCAATGTGCCGGGGGTCTTTGCCGCCGGCGACATCGCCGAATACTATGATCCGGTTGCGGGTCGGCATCGGCTCGTCGGCAACTGGACCAGCGCGGTGCTGCAGGGGAAGCGGGCGGGCCTCAATCTTGCCGGCCGCCGCGCGCCCTTTGCCAGCGTCCCAAGCTACGCCATTACGAATCTTGGCATGCAGTTGACGGCGCTCGGCGAATGCGATAGCCGCCTTGACGCGGTAAGCCGTATCGATGCCGCAGGGCGCCAATATGCGCGCTTCTTTTTGCGCGGGGGGGCGCTCGCGGGCGCTTTTCTCATCAATCGTTTTGCCGACAAGCCCCACCTTGCGGAGCTGATTGCCAGCCAGACCGGAATCGGGCGGTTTGTCGGCTCGCTACGGGACATGTCATTTGACATCCGCTCCATACCGGCAATACAATGATAGAAAAGTTTAGAGCATGTCTGGAAACCCTCTTTCGTGGCGAAATCGCAGAATTTCGAGTCCAG
>CAYIEG010000100.1:0-2220 GCA_964362375.1 uncultured Candidatus Saccharibacteria bacterium | reverse complement strand
TACATCGCGGCGGCTTTTGATATAGCGGGGCCGACGTTCCGGCATGTCGCGTATGCGCGCTACAAGGCCCATCGCCCCGAGATAGCCGACGACCTGGCGAGCCAATTCGGCAAAGTGCGGGAAGTGGTGCAGGCGTTCAACATCCCCGTTTTTGAAAAAGAAGGGTATGAGGCGGACGATGTGATCGGCACCATTGCCGAGAAGCTCGGAAAGAAAAAGGGGCTTGAGATCATCGTCGTCACCGGCGACCTCGACACGCTCCAGTTGGTGCGGCCCGGGCTCAAGGTATACGCGATGCGCAAGGGGATCACCGACACGGTGATGTATGATGCTGCCGCGGTCCGCGAGCGCTATGGATTCGGGCCGGAGAGGGTGATTGATTTCAAGGGGCTGAGAGGGGATCCCTCGGACAACATCCCCGGAGTCAAAGGCATCGGCGAGAAGACCGCCGCGGCCCTGATCCTTGAATTCGGCTCCATGGATGCGATATATGCCGCGCTCAAGCGCGGGACAAAAAAGATCGGGGCCGTTGCGGCAGAGCGCTTGCGCCGGGGAGAGGAAGAGGCGCGCTTCTCCCGCGAGCTTGCGACCATCCGCACCAACGTGCCGATCTCGGTTGCGCTGGAGGACATGGTCTGGCGCGGCAGCGCGGGGAATGGTGTCATCCGCGCGCTGCTCGAGCGGCTGGGGTTTGCGAGTTTGGTCAGGCGGCTTGATCAGCCCGGCGCGCGAAGCCTCGGACGAGAAAGCGCGGGTAAAAAAAATAATGAGGAAAGGGCGCCGCTCATTGCACAAAAACGCGGCGAGGTGTGGAAGTGCACCCCGGAGCTTCTTCGAGACCCGAAGCTCAAAGACCGTCTCGCTCGGGGGGGCAGCTGGTACGCGTATGATGCGAAGTCAGCCATCCGGTTTTTGCACGGCGGAGGCATCGAGCCCAAGCCGCCGGCTTTTGATGTGTTGCTCGCGGCGTATGTGACCGAGTCGTTTTCGCGCGATTTTTCGTATGGCGCGATCGCCCAGCGCGAGGTCGGGGCCGCGGACCTCGCGCGCTTTTTCGACGTCGTCTCCGCACTCGAAAAAAAGCTCAATACAGGCAAGCTCCGTTTCATCTACGAAGATCTGGAGATGCCGCTGGCCCCGATTCTGGCGGAAATGGAAGAGTGGGGTATTGCGGTGGACAGAAAATTTCTTGCAGCACTTGGGAAGCGGGTGGATGCCCGGCTCGGGGCGCTCACTAAAAAAATTCACGCCGATGCCGGAGAATCGTTTAACATCGGTTCCCCGCAGCAGCTGTCGCGGATCCTCTTTGAAAAGCTGGGGATCAAAACCCTCGGCCTGCGGAAAACCGATAAAGGCGGAGTCATCTCCACGCGCGAGTCGGAGCTTGAAAAGTTGCGGAGCACTCATCCGATTATCGCCAGCGTGCTTGATCATCGGGAGTTGATGAAATTGAAGGGCACCTATATCGAGGCCCTGCCGGCGCTCGTGGGTGAAAAAACCGGCCGGATTCACACCACTTTCAATCAGGTTGGCACGGCGACCGGCCGGCTTTCTTCGGCCAACCCCAATCTGCAAAATATCCCCATCATGTCGGAAGTCGGGAGGGAGATCAGAAAAGCGTTTGTCGCGGCACCCGGATTCGCGCTCGCGTCTTTTGACTACTCCCAAATCGAGCTGCGGGTGGCCGCGCATCTGGCCGAAGATGAAAAAATGATCGAGGCGTTCCACAAAGGAGTTGACGTGCACCGAATGACCGCTGCCGAGGTGTACAATGTCGCGCTCGACAAGGTGACGCCGGACCTGCGCCGGGCGGCCAAAACCCTGAATTTCGGGATTCTCTACGGTATGGGCCCCAATGCGCTGGCAGAGGCGACCGGGATGACCCGGGACGAGGCGCGCCGTTTCATTGATGAGTACTTCCGCGATTTTGCCGGCATCCGCGACTACATCGAGCGGACCAAACGGTTCGTGGCCGAGCAGGGATATGTCGAGACGCTCTTCGGCCGCCGGCGGTGGATCCCGGAAATCCATTCTTCGAACTGGCAGCTGCGCCGCGAAGCCGAGCGGATGGCGGTCAACATGCCCGTGCAGGGCACGGCGACCGGCGATATCATCAAACTCGCGATGATCGCGGTGGATGGGTGGATCAAAAAAGAGAAGCTCGCGGAGGAGGTGCGGATGCTTTTGCAGGTGCATGACGAACTGGTGTTTGAGATAAAA
>CAYIEG010000099.1:0-2268 GCA_964362375.1 uncultured Candidatus Saccharibacteria bacterium | reverse complement strand
GAAACGGCTTTTCCGGCAATATCGTTTTACCGTATAGCAGGCCGGTTGGCCATATCTCATGAGCGATTATTTGGCAGCGGCGGAAGATATCGATATTGCCGAGACCGGCGTCCAGGGGCTCAAGGACGAGGAAATTCTCCGTGCGTCCCAGGCGGAGCCCGCGATGTTTGAAATGCTGGTCGAGCGCTATCGGGAGCCGCTTCTGCGCGCGGCACTGCGCGTCGTGCGGAGCCGCGAGGAGGCGGAAGACATCGTGCAGGAGGCGTTTGTGAAGATGTATAAAAACGCCGGCAAGTTCGAGAAGCTCGAGGGCATCGAATTTAAATCCTGGGCGTACAAAGTCGCGATCAACACCGCGATTACCCACTACCGTAAGCTCAAGCGGGGGGAGTTCCCGACGGAAGACCCCGGAGTATTCCAGGAAGCGGGGGGCGAATTTCTCGATACCCGCGTCTCGTTTGCGGCCGATGCGAAGGCGGCGGTTGCGAAGGTTCTTGAGAAGATGCCCGAGCACCTCCGCTCGGTGCTGCACCGGTTCTATATAGAAGACAAGTCCTACCGCATGATTGCCAAAGAAGAAAAGATTTCAATCCCGACGCTCAAGATGCGGCTCTTCCGGGCAAAGAAAATGTTTCGAAAAATGAATGATGAATTAAGCAATTCAAATAATACGAATAACTTTAATGGTTCAAATCATGGATAACATCGCAATGCCGCAGAATAACAATATCTCTGTCGCGGGATCCGCGCGGTTCCGCGGGGAAGTGCTCAAGCAGATCTACCGGGTGTGGCTTTTCCGGCGCCTCGCACCGGTGCTGGGAGCAGAGGTCGTGATCACCGCACTCGTCCTCTACGGCATCGGGCGCTTTGTATTCGTCGAGCGGGTGCTCGGCAATGCGCTGGCGGTGCTCTTTCGCGATCCGGCGGCTATCTTTCAATTTGCAGTCGGGGCGTTTGTGAATGCGCCGGTTTTGACCAAGCTCCTCGGGCTTGGGTTTCTCGCGGGGGCCGCGCTCGTGGTGCGCGGCATTACCCAGGGCATCCTGCGTCTGATTCTCGTGCGGCAGAACTATTTTGCAAAGGTCGGAAAATAGCGTGGAAGTCGTCTATTCGGACCCCGATATAATTGTTTTGAACAAGCCGTCGGGGGTGTCCGTGCACCCGGGCGGTTTTGTTTTGGGACCGACGCTTACCGAGGGGCTCCTTGAAAAATTTCCGGAGCTCCGGGGAGTGGGCGAAGATCCGGCGAGGCCGGGCATCGTGCATCGGCTCGACCGTGACACTTCGGGAGTCATGGTTGTCGCGCGCAATCAAAAAAGCTTTGCGGCGCTCAAGGGGCTGTTTCAGAAGCGACTTGCGGAAAAAACATATCTTGCAATCGTCTGCGGCAGCCCGCGCGAGCGGAAGGGGATTGTCGATCTCCCGATCGGGCGGGTCGCGCGAGATCCAACCAGACGGGGAGTGGCGGCAGGAAAAGCCGGTATCCGTGGCGCCCGGGAGGCGATGACGGAATATCAGGTGAAAAAACAGGGAGACGGGTACGCGCTGGTTGAATTGCGGCCGAAAACCGGCCGTATGCATCAGTTGCGGGTGCACCTCAAGGCGCTGGGCTGTCCGGTGGCGTGCGATGTGAAATACGGAGGCAAGAATGTATGTTGTCCCGCCGGCGCTTCGCGCCAGCTTCTACACGCTTATTCGCTCTCTTTCAGCTTTCCCGAGGGCCGGAAGCTCTATTTTGAGGCAGACCCGCCCGAGGATTTCGTCCTTGCCCTCCGCACTCTATTTTGATACACTATTTTTCATGCAAGGAACTGCTTTGGAAAAATCATATCTTCGCACCGACCTTCCCGAAATCCGGCCGGGCGATACCGTCAGGGTGTATCAGAAGGTAAAGGAGGGGGACAAAGAACGGGTGACGCAATTTGAGGGTTTGGTAATTGCCCGCAAGCACGGCAACGGCATCACGGCGACCTATATCGTCCGTAAGGTGGTAGACGGGATCGGCGTCGAGCGCACCTTCCCGCTCCATTCGCCTACGATCACCAAGGTTGATGTGCTCCGCCACTCAAAAACGCGGCGGGCCAAGCTTTACTATATCCGCGACAAAGCGGCGCGGGAGGTCCGCAAGAAGATGAAGCAGGTGTGGCGCGAGGAGGCAGTGCCGCCGGTTGCAAAGGCAGAGGAAGCAGTAGAAGCTGCGGCCTAATTTGCGCGGGTGCTGAAACCGGTAGACAGGCTAGCTTGAGGGGCTAGTGCCCGCAAGGGCGT
>CAYIEG010000098.1:0-2271 GCA_964362375.1 uncultured Candidatus Saccharibacteria bacterium | reverse complement strand
GGCAATCGGATGGTGAGGAGGCCATGCTTGAGCGAGGCCTCGGCCATGTCTTCCTCTATTTCTTCCGGCAGGATGACTGAACGGCTAAAGACTCCCCAGAAAAGCTCTTTATAATAGTAGTTGTCCTCCCGTACTTCTTCGTTTCGCTCGCGCTTCCCGCGGATGGTCACCGAGTCGTTGGTAATCGCGACGTCCAGGTCTTCGGGCTTGACGCCCGCAACGGTTGACTGGATCACGATCGCGTCGCCTTTGTCGTAAATATCAACCGTCAGCTCCCCTTCATCTTCGGGTTCGGGTTCCTGCTGGCGCGGCGGTTCCCGCTCTTCGTTCTCAACCCGTATACGGGTTGTACGGCTTTCTTCAGCCTGCCTGGGTTCTCGGGACCGGGTTGCGGCCCGGCGCGGCGGTGCCTGCGGTTCGGGAGCCGAATCGTCCGTATCCGTGCGGTGGTCCTGCGGGCGTGGACCGGTGAGTTTTTCGAAAAAAGTGCTCATGCGTTACGCTTTTTCGTTACGTTTTTTTAAACGCTCAAAATCGATGAATACCATGATTGCCATTATAGCAAGGAGCAGCACGAGGTACAACGTGCCTTGCGCAACCGCTTCTCGTATCAGTATAAGAGAGTTGAATGCCGCGTGCAACGCCGCCGCAATGATTACCCCGAGCGCCACGAAGTGGTGCCGGTGGGGATGGAACCAGGCGCGCGCGAGGAAGAAGCCGACGATGCCCGAGGAGAGCGCGTGGAGGAGATTGGCCCCGAGAAACCGGTTGGCGGTCACTTCCAGGCCGACAAAGATATTATCCCGGAGCAGGGGGAAGATGAAGAGCGCGTTTTCCAGCGCCGCAAAGCCGAGAGCCGCTGTCATCATATAGATCATCCCGTCTATCGGCTCGTCAAATTCGCGCTTGCGCTCGATGAGGAATTTTATCGGCAGGTATTTCACGTATTCCTCGATGAGCCCGATGATCAGGAAAACAATGATGACATTGCCGATGAGCCGCTCGTCGAGCGTCAATAGCCCATCCTTTCCGATCACGACGAGTTCCGCGACGATCGCAAGACCGGCGGAGGCCATGCCGCCGATGAAAGCAAGGAGGAGGAGGTGCTTGGGCTCCGGGTGCCGATCCTCCCGCAGATAAAACAGGAGCCAGAAAACCGGCGGGAGAAAGGTCAGGAGCAGATATCCGGCATTGGTGCCGATGACTGCGGCGGTCATTGCGGCCATTGCTCAACCATGAGCAGTTTTTTATTTTTTATCGGCAGATGCTGCCATACCTCTTCGGTGATGAACGGCATAAAGGGGTGGAGCAGCCGGATGAGAGTCGTATGAAACTCGAGGAGCAGGGCCTGCGCTGCTTCCTTTTCAGCACTCCCCCGCTCTCCGGCAAGCCGCGGCTTCAATTCTTCGATCACCTTGTCCGCATAGCAGTGCCAGAAAAAGTGGTACAGGCGCTCGGCGGCGTGGTGGAATCGGAATTTTTCAATGTCGGCGGTGGTATGGCGGACGAGTTGCTTCAATTTCGCGCGCATCGCGGCATCGCTCTTGGGGGAGCGGATTTTTGCCGCGTCCCGGGCCTCGGGTACCTGCATGAGGAGGAACCGCGTCGCATTCCAGATTTTGTTGGCAAAATTGCGATACCCGCGGATCTTCTCCTCCGAAATAATAATATCATTTCCGGGCAGGTTGCCGATAGTGAGCGCCATGCGTACCGCGTCGGTGCCGTAGAGTTCCGCGACGCCGAGGGGGTCAATCACATTCCCTTTGGACTTGGACATTTTTTGCCGGTCTTTGTCGCGTACGAGTCCGTGCAAATATACCGTTTTAAATGGGACTTTGCCGGTCCGCGCAAGGCCAAGCATCACCATCCGCGCCACCCAGAAAAATAAAATATCCCATCCGGTTTCCATGACATCGGTCGGATAGAAAGTTTTGTAGTCGCGCGAATCCGGGTAGCCGAGCGCCAAGAATGGCCACTGCCCGGACGAGAACCAGGTGGTGAATACATCCTCGTCCTGCGTCCACCCTTCTTCTTTGGGGGGCGCCATCCCGACGTACGCTTCGTTGCCCTTGAACCACGCGGGGATGCGGATGCCCCATGTGATCTGCTGTGAGAGGTTCCAATCGCGGATATTGCGGAGCCAATGCAAATACACTTTTTTGAAGCGCGGGGGAATGAATTTTATTTTTCCTTGTTCGACTACTTTTATCGCCTTTTCTGCGAGCGGCTTCATTTTCAAAAACCACTGCGGCATTATTTGCGGCTCAATCG
>CAYIEG010000097.1:0-2305 GCA_964362375.1 uncultured Candidatus Saccharibacteria bacterium | reverse complement strand
CCAAAAACCTCTTGCCGCTTGAGGAAGGAACCGCCGTGCGGAAAGAAGCGCGGGAAAAAGAGGTAGCGCTCGATGAATTGCTTTATGCCCGGGGAATCAAGGAGGCGGATGTCGCCGAGGCAAAAAGCGCTCTTTCCAGATACCCCGTAAAATACCTGCAGGGCACGCAGGTGCCTTTCGAGGTCCTGCGGGACATACCGGAGGAGTCGGCGCGCCACTACAAGATCATCCCCCTCGGCCGCCACGAAGGGTATTTGGATATCGGGATGCTGTCTCCGGACGACCCCGCCGCACAGGAGGCGCTCAAATTCATTGCCAGCCGCGCGGGCCTGCCGGTGCGGATTTTTATTATCATTCCTTCCGACTTCCAGGCGGTGCTGCAGGAGTACCGGAGCTTGTCCGGAGAGGTGACCAAGGCGCTGGGCGAATTTGAAAAAGAGTACGAGTCGCTCGGGGAAGAGGTGAAGATCCGACGGAATGAGCCGGCAAAAATTGTCGAAGAGGCGCCGGTCACCAAGATGATGGCGGTGATTCTCCGCCATGCGGTGGAAGGGCACGCTTCGGATATCCATATCGAGCCGACGCGGACGAATCTGCGCGTCAGGTTCCGGGTGGACGGGGTGCTCTATACGTCGCTCCTCCTCCCGGCTGACGTGCATCCGGCGGTCGTCAGCCGCATCAAGGTGATGACTAATCTCAAAATCGATGAGACGCGGGTGCCGCAGGACGGCAGATTCCACGCCGAGATAAGCGGCCGCTCGATCGATTTCCGCGTCTCAACCTTTCCCACTGCCTTCGGAGAGAAGGTCGCAATCCGCATTTTGGATCCGGAAGCGGGCATCACGTCGCTCGGGGATCTGGGATTCGAAGGGACGAATCTTGAAAAAATAGAGGCGGCGATCCAGCGGCCGTTCGGCCTGATCCTGATCACCGGGCCTACCGGATCCGGAAAATCAACGACGCTCTACGCACTCCTCCAGAAGCTCAATGAGGAGCGTTACAATATCGTGAGTTTGGAGGATCCGATCGAGTACTACATCGCGGGCGTCAACCAATCGCAAGTGCGGCCCGAGATCGGGTATGAATTCGCGACCGGCCTGCGGCATATCATGCGCCAGGATCCGGATATCATTATGGTGGGCGAGATCCGCGACAAAGAAACCGCGGCTCTCGCGATCCACGCCGCCCTCACCGGCCACCTCGTGCTTTCGACCCTCCATACCAACAATTCGGTCGGCGTGATCCCGCGCCTGATCGATATGGGGGTCGACCCGTTCCTTATCGCGCCGACCCTCATCATGGCGATCGGCCAGCGGCTTGCGCGCAAGCTTTGCCCCGATTCGCGCAAGGGCGTGGCGCCTTCCGGGAAGCTTCAGGAAATGGCGGCGGCGGAAATCGCCGCGATGCCGGATGCGGTAAAAAAAGAAGCCCAAGCGCTCATGAAAAACGAGGTATACCAGGCCGAAGTAAGCGGGGTCTGCCCCAAAGGCACACGGGGGAGAACCGGGATCTTCGAGGTGCTGGCCATGACGCCGGAGCTGGAGAAAATCATCCTCACCGGACCTTCGGAATCGCTGATTCAGCAGGAAGCCCGGCGCCAAGGGATGGTGACCATGAAGCAGGACGGGATTATGAAAGTGCTCAAGGGGATAATCGGATTTGAGGAGCTGCTTGAGGTCGTATAGAATGGGAATAAGAAATAAGACACCGCACGAGCGGAGCGGACGGCATATGGAACATCGGACAACCGGCAGGCACGGATTTACGCTTATCGAACTTCTCGTCGTCACGGCCATCATCTCGATGGTGGGGTCGGTTGCGTTCATCCAGTTTCAGGGTTACCGCGCCAAAGCCCGAGACGCGGAGCGGGAGCGGGAAATCCAGGAGCTGCAGAAGGCCTTGGCGCTGTACGTGACGAATAACCGAATATTCCCGGTTGCGTCGGGCCCGATCACCGGGCTTGACGTCGTGTCACTCGACCTCATTGATGCGGGGGCGCTTCCGGCAGTTCCGCTTGACCCGTTTAATACAGGCGAATACGTGTATACATACGATTCTTCGGCAGGCAAGACCTACATGATTACATATACGCTTGAAACGGACAGCATTCCCGGAAAGCCGAAGGGGCTGCAGACCGTGACGCCCTAATTTAAGAAACAGTCTAAAATATGGATCAGCGCGCCACAAAGGTATTGCTCATCGACGACGATCCGTTCATTGCGGATATGTATGCCCTTAAATTGAAGGCAGAGGGTTTTCAAATTGAAGTTGCCCGCGACGGAAAAGAAGGCCTGAAGAAAGTGGC
>CAYIEG010000096.1:0-2327 GCA_964362375.1 uncultured Candidatus Saccharibacteria bacterium | reverse complement strand
ACAGAACTCCGGACTTCTAAGCCGGATATCGAGGTTCGATTCCTCGCGAGGGCGTCACTTTACTCCAGCTATAATCCTCCGCCGAGGAGCGTCTGCAGCTTTTGCTCCCGCGCATCAAGGAGGCCGAGCACTTCATCGATCTCTTGCGGGCTCAGCGAGACGCTGCGCCGGAACGGGGCTGCCGACTCGCGCTCCCGCAGATGGGAGACGTAAAACATATACCCGTCTATACCCAGAAGCAGTACTAAAAGTATCCCGAGTGCGGCCATGCCCCCAAACACATACTCTGGGCGCCGGGCGGATATATCGCCTCCTCGCGGCAGTATCTGATAAAGCTTTGCAAAAGAAAATCCCATAGTGAACGGGGGCTTACCGCGCGCGGACGCCAAGCGTCAGCAGCAGCCGTGCGGGCGGCTTCGATCCCGGACCGGAAGAAGAGTCGGACGGGATCTTCTGATATGTTATCTCCCCTATCTCCAGCTTGTACGGAAGGGTTTCGAGCAAGCGCACATATCGGAGCAGGTTCGCTTCAGTCCCCTCCGCCGTAAAGCGGAACAGAAGCACTTGCCCGCCGCCCGCACCCTCATCCACATCAATCGCGATCGTGTTCCCGGTCGCGGCGGCGGCGCGTTCGACCGCTTCGATAAAGGCAATCGGCCGCTCGCGATCCACAAAAAACTCCGTTATCCGGCCGAGGTCCCTTTTCCGCTTCTCGAGCACCGCCTCAAGTACCTGCGCGCGCCGGCGCTCATCAACCAACCCGTCGATTTTCGACTGGATCTCTCCGAGAACAAAATCGCTCCGCCGCACCGCCCGGGTCACGCGCCAGAAACCCCAGGAAGCGCTGCCAAGGACGCAGAGTGCCGCGAGTGCCGCCAAAATCAATTTTTGCCGCGCGCCAATCCGGATTTTCATAATCCGTACTCAGGTTTTAATTTCCCCTGTACTGTAAATTGGATATCACGTTCTCTCGTGATGTTGGAGAGCGGAAAAGTAATCTCATGGAAGCGGTCGGAATTGCGCAGCGCCTCTTCAAATCGCAGCAGCTCCTGGCGCGTCGCGGCGTACCCGGTCAAAGCAAGCTCTCCCTGCTTGCGGATGACGAGCGAATGTATGGCGACCCCCCCGCCGGATGCAAAGAAGCGCTCGAGGATGAGGGAAGCGCGGGAAGGACTGGCGGCGTATGACCGTATCTCGGCGATCGCTTCCTCAGCGCCTCTGGCCTGCGCCATAACCTCACGCACCGCTTGGTGCCGGGCAGTCTCGTCTTCGAGCGCCAGGGACCGCGCGAACTCCTGCTCCGCAAGGCGCGTGGAAAGAAACGACGGCATAAGAAATACCAGTCCGACCGCAAAGACCAGTATGGCAAGCGCGGTAAAAAACAGCACCAACCGGAAAGTTTCTTCCGCATGGACCGCCTGCTTTTCTTGTCTCGGGAGGAGATTGATTGAAAGCATCTCAATATAAATAACCAGAAGTCATCCCGATACAAACCCCCGCAGTGCCAGCCCTACTGCGGCGCTGAATGCAAGGGCTTGGGTTTTGGGAAGCGGCGGGATACCGTACTCCAAACGCGGCATGATGCTTGAAAAAGGGTTAGCGATTTCGACCGGAACGTGAATCTTGGACGCGAGATACGTGTCGAGCCCCTGAAGATTTGCATCCCCCCCGGACAAAAGAACCGCATTGATGCTCCGATTCCCGCCGTGGATATGCAGAATATGATCTTGATAAAACGCGATCACCCGGCTCAATTCGCTTGCCAGAATCTCGAGCGAAGGCAGAAGCGCTGAAAAAATCTTGCCCTTGTATGCATCTTTTGCAAGACCGCTCTCCTTCTTCACCCTCGTTGCCTCCTCCGCGCTGATGCCCAGCGCCTGCGCGATCCGGGCCTCCAATACCCGGCCTCCGACCGGAAGCGTTGCGGTAAAAATGACCGATCCTGCGGCGCAGATGATAAAACTGGTCCGGTTGCGCCCCATGTCTATCACGATCCGTGCCTCGGGGGCAGGCACTTCTCGTATCACCGCGCGGACAATCGCCTGCGACTCAAGCTCCAGCGCTACCGGCTGGAATCCGGCTCCCTTGAGCGCGCGGACGTAGGGCTCGACAATGCGGCGCGGAAATGCGGTGATCACCGCGTCGAGATGGTCAAGATGGTCCGCAAAGGGCTCGACCAGCTCATAATCATAGGTTATGTCCTCCGGCGGGAGCGGGATTTGACTCTCAATCTGCCAGCGGACCGCACCCTCCACCTCCTCCGGCTTCACTTTTGAAAGCTGGAGCAGGCGTACAAAGCTCTTCTCTTCGGGCAGCGACACCACCGC
>CAYIEG010000095.1:0-2352 GCA_964362375.1 uncultured Candidatus Saccharibacteria bacterium | reverse complement strand
GTCTTGCGCGGGCCGCCGTAGCGCTCCTTTACTTCGCCCAATTCCTTCTTCACCGCCTCCTTGATCTTGCGCGGGTCTTTGAGAAGCGCTTCGAGGGAACGCGCGAGTGCCTGCTTCTCTTTCAGCTCATCCTCGATCTTCTGACGCTCAAGGCCGGCCAGCGTCTGCAAGCGCATTTCCAAAATCGCGGTTGCCTGGATATTGGACAGATCGAATTTTTTGACCAGGTTCTGGTGCGCTTCCTCGCGGTCGGCCGATTTCTTGATCGTCGCGATCACCTGATCAATGTGGTCGAGCGCCTTTTTCAGGCCTTCCAGGATATGGATCCGCTCTTTGGTCCGTGCGAGGTCAAAGCGCGTGCGGCGCGTCACCACCTCTTCACGATGCTTTATAAATTCCTCGAGCACGTCTTTGACCGAGAGCACCTGCGGCTGCAGCCCGCCGACGAGAGCCAGCATATTCAAATGGAAAGTCTTTTCGAGATCAGTGTGCTTGTAGAGGTTGTTGAGCACTTTCTGGGGTTGGGCGTCCTGCTTCAATTCAATCACGATCCGCATGCCCTCGCGGTCCGACTCGTCGCGGATGTCGCGAATCCCCTCGAGCCGTTTTTCCTGGACCAGATTGGCCATGGCCTCGATCATCTCGGCTTTGTTGACCTGATAGGGGATTTCGGTGATGACGATTTGCGCCCCGTTGCGCGGCCCATCCTCGATCTCCGCTTTCCCGCGGTTCAGAATCGCCCCCTTGCCGGATGCGTAGGAAGAACGGATCTCGCGCTCGTCATAAATCACCCCGCCGGTAGGGAAGTCAGGGCCTTTGATAAATTCCATGAGGTCGTCCAAGGCGGCCTGGGGGTGATCGATTAAATGAATGAGGGCCTCTACCACTTCGCCGAGATTGTGCGGCGGGATGTTGGTCGCCATGCCGACCGCAATCCCGAGCGTGCCGTTGAGCAAAAGATTGGGCACTGCCGCAGGGAGCACGACCGGCTCCTTGCGCGTGCCGTCGTAGTTGTCCCGGAAATTCACCGTGTCTTTTTCAATGTCGGCAAGCAGTTCCTCGGCAACCCTGGTCATGCGACTTTCCGTATACCTCATTGCCGCCGGCGCGTCCCCGTCTATCGAATTGTGAACAAAAATTCCAGCGGCTAATGCAAAATTGTGCGTACCGTCAATGGTAAGATCATACACATCCTCACGTTGCGCAAGTTGTTCTACTTTTATAACTTTATGGTTGCGTCTGATCTCCTGGAGGATTGCGTCGGTACTGTTTTGAAAATATTTTTGCAAACCCGTTTCCCACCGCGTCGCCGCGCCGTAGGGATACACTATCTGCCGCGCCGCTTCATACTCTTCCCCGTTCAGAATTTCATGACGCAGCAGCACTTCCTTGCAGATCGCAAGAAACTTTTTCTTTCCAGTGGTATTGGTCGTGTGATTCTTGTTCCCTTTGATAATCTTTTCACGCATCCACGCACGATATGCCCGGTCCTGCCACAATCTTTTAAGCGTTTTTGTCGCGCGTGCGCTGAATTCCTGCCGCTTTTCCGGATGCGCCGCGATATACTCTTTGTTCACTTCGCTCAGAAAGGCACGCATTTTCGCGCGATACGCCGGATCGCCCCAGTTTTCTTTGTTCCTTTTCGAAATACGCTCGGCATACGCCCTGCGAACCGAGGATTGCGACCAGTATGCCTTACGCCCTTCCGCGAGCTTCCGGCGATATTCCGGATTCGCGTGTTGTTCCGCCGCGCGCTCGTAATGAATCTTCCAATGCTCACCCCACGTGAGCCGGATGATATTTGTAGGGTTGTTGTTCCTCTTGTTGAAATCCCTATGGTGACGCACCCTGCCGGTGCTCTTTTGGTACGCCTTGTTCGTGAGGTTATAATTATCCGCGAGGTGATGCGCAGGCGCCCATTCACCGGTGTTGGGCTGTTGTATCAGCATATAGCCATCACGGTTCAGGCGATCGCTTTTTTCGGATGACCGCCGGTACAACGGCATGAGCGAATCGCCGCATCCAAGTTGCCGTGCCTCCTTATATGAGCCGTCCCGGGTCATGAAAAGGTGGTTGGGCGTGCAGCGAATCTCTTCCCCGTTATCAAGCGTAACGCGCACAAGCTCCGCATTTTTTCGGGTGAGCCGCGGATGTCTGATTTCCGCGATCGCAACAAACCCCCTGCTGTTTATTGTATATGTAAAGTTGCGCGTGCCGTTTTCGTATTCTTTTACGAGATCTTCAAAATTCACGTTCCGACCATCAGCCAACTGCACGTTCGTGTCTTTCGTAAAGCAGCCGAAATTTCCCTGGCCGTCCACAAGGGGATAGCGCAGGGAAAAATCCTGCGCC
>CAYIEG010000094.1:0-2397 GCA_964362375.1 uncultured Candidatus Saccharibacteria bacterium | reverse complement strand
ATGAAGTTGACGAGCTCCGCGGCGAGTTCAACTCCCGTAGCTCCGGCTCCGCCGATCACGACGGCGAGCGAGGGCTTGCGGCGCACCGCGGCCTCGATCGCATTGCGCAGCTGCGCCGCATCGTCGCAGGTCTTGAGCGGGACGCTGTATTCGCGGAGTCCGGGGATGCCGAAATAATTTGTCTCGGAGCCGAGCGCCAGGATGAGGAATTCATATGCCAGCGTACCGCCGTTCTCGAGGCGGATCCGCCGCCGCGCGGCATCGAGTCCCACGAGCTCGCCTTGGATAAAGCGGATCTGCCTTCCCCGGATGATCTCGCGGATCGAGATCAAAGAGGAGGAGACGAGGGAGCGGTCTTTCGCGTATTCACGGGGAATGGCGGCAATTTCGTAGAGTCCGGGGGTATAGAGATGATGGTGGTGCCGGTCGATGAGGATGACTTCATACCCCCGGCTGATGAGCGCCGGGTCTTTGGCAAGCGTCAAGGCCGCGGTCAGCCCACCGAAGCCGGCGCCGACCACTACGATGCGTTTTTCTGGCATGACTAGTGTGCGTTCATTACCGAGAACTCTTAAGTGACATTATAGCATAATTCTATTATTCTATAGGAGTATGTTTTGCACGCTCAAAGACGCACCTATCAAAAAGGGTACGCGGGTATTGGTATCTGCGAATCTTGACGTGGCGGTTCAAGACGGCGCGATCGCCGATGATTTCAAGATCCGCGAAGTACTTTCAACCCTCAAATTTATCTTGCAGAAAGGGGGAAAAGCGCGGATTGTTTCATTTCTCGGCAGGCCCGGCGGGAAAGTCGTGCCGCATCTCTCGATGAAGCCGATTGCCGAGCGGACGGCGCGTCTCCTCAAGCAGGGGGTAGTCTTTCTTTCCGATCCGTTCGACCCGGGGGCGCTCTCCGAATATCGCGATGCAGAAGACATTCTTTTTTTCGAGAATATCCGCTTCTGGCCGGGAGAAGAGCAGAATAGCTTTAGATTCGCCAGGGACTTAAGCCGCTGGGGAGATATATATATAAATGAAGCGTTTGCGCACTCGCATCGCGCCCATGCGTCGGTGTCGGCACTCGCGCAGATGCTGCCCGCATACGCGGGGCTGCAGCTCGAAAAAGAGATCCGCGCTTTGGGCGCATTGCTGGAGAAGCCGGCTCGGCCCTTTGTCGCGGTCTTGGGCGGCGCGAAACTCGAGACCAAACTGCCGCTTATTCGGCGATTCCTGCGCGATGCGGATAAGGTCCTGGTGGGGGGTGCCCTTGCCAACACCATTTTTGCGCTGATGGGAAATGGGGTGGGAAAATCGGCCGTAGACGTCGATGGATCCCGGTCGCGCGCGTTTTTGAAAAGCAAAAAGCTCCATTTGTCTCCGGACGCGGTGACAGCCTCAGCACTCGCCGCGGGGGTGCGGGGCGAGGTACGCGCGATCGGCGCGGTGAAGCCGGATGAATACATCGTTGATATCGGCCCGGCGGGCCGGAAGCGGTTTGTCTCGCTCCTGCGGGGAGCCAAGACCGTGGTTTGGAACGGGCCGCTCGGGTACGCGGAGGCGAGCGAATTTGCCAAAGGCACGATTGTGGTGGCCAAGGCGATACGGGGGCTGGACGCATTTACCGTGGTGGGTGGGGGAGACACAGTGGCAGCGCTCGGGCGCTACAAGCTCCTCAAGGGGTTCAGCCACGTCTCGACCGGCGGGGGCGCCATGCTGGAGTACCTCTCCGGAAAAAAACTGCCGGGGTTAGAAGCGTTAAAGAAAAAGAGATGAGCGCAAAAGAGAAAATCATTATATACACCGATGGAGGGGCGAGAGGCAATCCGGGGCCTGCGGCGATCGGGGTCGTGATACAGGACGCGGCGGGGCATCCGATCAAGAGCTACGGAAAAGCGATAGGTGATACGACCAACAACGAGGCCGAGTATCAGGCGGTGCTCTTTGCCCTGCAAAAAGCGAAAGCGCTTTTCGGGAAAAAGAATACGAAAGCAATGGAGGTCGAGATGCGGATGGACAGCGAATTGGTGATGCGGCAGCTCGGCGGCGAATACAAGATAGAAGAGGAACGGCTTTTCCCCTACTTCATCAAAATCTGGAATCTCAAGATGGATTTCGGGCGCGTTTCTTTCACCCACGTCCCGCGCGAGAGAAACAGAGAAGCTGATCGCCTCGTCAATGAGGCACTTGATAAAGCACAGCAAAGTTTGCTATAATGGGAACGTTCTCTCCATTGGGTGATCGCTCCTGCTCATACGAGCAGGGGAGGAAAGTCCGAACACCGTCCCGACTTTGTCGGGAGAGTGATAGCGGCTAACGGCCGCCTTCCGCCCTTTGTTTACAAAGAGCGGAACGGGATAGTGTCACAGAGACCATACCGCCGATCGTCGTTCAAAAAAC
>CAYIEG010000093.1:0-2450 GCA_964362375.1 uncultured Candidatus Saccharibacteria bacterium | reverse complement strand
ATCTGTTGAGGAGATAGATTTTATACCGGACACGCAGGAAGATAATGTGATGGAGAGCGGCAACCGAAAGGCACGCCGCGCTTTTTTAGCGAAAAAAAGGCGGGGGTTGATTTGAGATGCTATATCGCAAAGCTGTATGAAAAAGCCGATTTTCCTTGCAAGAGAAGGGTTCTAACTTCGCTTAATTTATCCATGTCGAGACCACCCACAAAAATACCGCTGGCAGACGTTTGGGGCAAACCTCTTGGAGAGCCCAACCGGCTACTGGATAAGACGCGAGTCGAATCAATTGTGTGGCGTAAGCTCTCTGAATGCACCCCTCGGGAGCAGAAAATCCTCCGCATGCGCTTCGGGCTTGATGACGGCATCACTCATACCCTCGCAGAAGTTGGCAGGGAATTTGGTGTTACGAGAGAGCGGGCAAGACAGATACTCAAAAAGGCCTTGAGCCGAATGAAGGATTAAAGAGCGAAGGAGTAAGAGAAAGACGACTTTCCTTGCAGTAAAAGGGTTCTAACTTCGTCCAGTGCTCCCAGCCAAGTTGTATGAATCGGAAAGTTTGCCTCGCGGCTTTGCCGCTCGGCATTGAATTGGGCGAGGATTTGCCATTCATTTTTGAGCGAAACCGAAATCTCTCACTACGCCATGACCGAATCTATAAAAATTCTCAAAGGCGACCCGCGATTTCGTCCGCTTATCCAAAAGCATGGCCGGCCGGATCTGGAGCGCGGTAAAAATCCATTTCGGGCGCTGGTACGCTCCATTATTTACCAGCAGATCTCGGGGAAGGCGGCTGCGGCAATTCTTGCCAGATTTATGGGTCTTTTTGGCGGCAAAAGATTCCCAACCGCAAAAGAGGTATATGCAATGCAGAGGCAAAACCTTCGCCGGGCGGGCCTATCGCCTCAAAAGGCCATGTATATCAAGGACTTGGCCAAGAAGTTTTTGGACGGCACCATACGGCATCGCTCGTTCCACCGGATGACGAATGATGAAATTATCGAGCACCTCGTACAAGTAAAGGGGATTGGCGTCTGGACCGCGCACATGTTTTTGATCTTTACCCTTGCCCGGCCCGATGTATTACCGACGGGAGACCTCGGTATTCAGAAAGGCTTTCAACTCGTTTATAAATTAAAGAAGCTCCCGGATCATAAAAAGATGGAGGAGCTGGCGCGGCCGTGGCGCAAGCATGCTTCGGTAGCTTCGTGGTATCTTTGGCGCGTGGCAGACGGAACGAAAACCCGGTAATGGTTACATTATTTGAAGAGTATCGGGTACCGGAAGCAGTATGTTGATCGATGACATCACGATAGCGATACGGGCGGGGAACGGCGGCAAAGGTGCCGTCCGCTTTAATAAAAATCTCAATCAATACGGCCCGACGGGAGGATCGGGAGGCACGGGCGGCAGTGTGTATGTGGAGGGCTCGTCCGACCTCGGCATGCTGCAGAGCTACCGCTTCAAAAAAGTATTCGCGGCCGAAAACGGGAAAGACGGCCAGGGGCAGTTCCGCGACGGCGTTGACGGAAAAGACCTCGTACTGCCGGTGCCGGTGGGAACTGCAGTGCATGATCGTTCGGCGGGGGTCGAGCTCGAAGTGGTGCGCGTGGGCGAGCGGCTACTGGTGGCGCGCGGCGGGAAGGGCGGCCGGGGAAATTTTCATTTCCGGTCATCCCGGAATACCCGGCCGAAGGAATTTGAGCCCGGGAGGCCCGGCCAGTACTTTTCGCTCCGTCTGGAGCTGAAATTCATTGCCGATGTCGGCTTTATCGGTCTGCCGAACACGGGAAAAACAAGTTTGCTGAACGAGCTGACGAATGCCGGCGCCAAGGTGGGAAATTACGCCTTCACGACTCTTGAACCGAATTTGGGTATGTTCCATGAGCTCATTCTCGCCGATATCCCCGGCCTGATCGATGGCGCGTCGCGGGGGAAGGGCCTGGGCGTGAAGTTCCTCCGCCACATTGAACGCACCGATACGCTTTTTCATTTCATCAGCGCCGGATCAGATGACCCGGCGGGCGACTACCAAATCGTCCGGAAGGAGCTCGGGCAGTACGCGGGCGCGCTCCTTAAAAAGAAGGAGTATATTTTATTGAGCAAGAGCGATATTGTGGAGATAGCAACCCGAAGGAAAAAACTAGCCGTTTTGAAGAAATTGAATCCGTCCGTCACGGCTTTTTCCATTTATGATTACGAGAGCGTTCGGCGTATCAAGGCGGAATTGCGGAAACTGATCAAGAAAAAGCAGGGCGTCTGAAGCGAATGTCTCGGCCAGTAGCAGCTCTGCCGCACTGATCCAACCGGATCTCTGCGGCTTTTTATTGTTTCGTCCGCAGAATGCCTCGCCCTTCGACAAGCTCAAGGCGAGGATGAATGCGGTTACGAAACAATTACCGCCCGCGCCGAATACCTGCCTGCCGGCAGACGGGGAACGCCGCGGGTCT
>CAYIEG010000092.1:0-2457 GCA_964362375.1 uncultured Candidatus Saccharibacteria bacterium | reverse complement strand
GCCCGGACCCGCAAATAAAAATACCGAGGTGGACGGCCGGGTTTTCCGCGATTTTCTCGGCGGCAACTCGCGCAAAATCGGCATAATCATCACCCGCGTCAAAAGAAAAAGCGCCGACGTCCTCAACCTCGCAGCCCTGCTCCGCTATGTACGCCTTCAGCTCCTCCTTGAGCCTGAATCCCCGATGATCCGCGGCAAGATACAGCATACGATAAGTATATAGCCAAACTGTCGTTTGACAAAAGGCGTTTCTCCACCTACCCCGCGCTCACGGAGGTAATGTTTGCAATCTATTCCACTTCGCGGCGGGCGTTGATTTTAATATTCTGGACGATCCCGATGCCGATCATGAGGGTAACGAGGGATGAACCGCCATACGAAATAAAGGGCAGGGTGATGCCGGCGATCGGCAGTATCCCCATATTCATGCCAATGTGGATAAACGACTGCGTGAAGATATACGCAGCAAAGCCGATGGTATAGAGCCTGGAAAAATTGTCCCGCGCCCGCATGCCGATATGAATGACGCGCCACAACATCACTCCGAAAAGCCCGAGTAAAATCGCGACACCAACAAAACCCCACTCCTCCGCATATGCGGCAAAGATAAAGTCGGCATGCGATTCGGGCAGAAAATGGAGGTGCGACTGGGAGCCATAGCCAAGACCCTTGCCCCATATGCGCCCCGATCCCACCGCGATCATGGACTGAATCATCTGATACCCCGCGCCCTGCGGATCCCGATACGGGTCGAGGAATGACGTCACCCGCGCTTTTTGATAGGGTGCCAGGACAAATTGCCACGAGATGCCCGCGAGGATCGCGCCGATGAGCAGAAGAATGAAAAAATGGCGCAACTTCATGCCCGAAAAGAGCACTACCGCCACCCACACGGCGATCAAGATCACCGCCGATCCCGGGTCCGGCTGCAGGAGCACCAAAAGAGCCGGCACCGCAAGATAGAGTCCCGAAACGATCAGGTGTCGCACCCGATAGATTTCGATGTGCCGCTTTGAAAAGAATTTGGCGAGGAGCACCACGAGCGCGAGCTTCGCCAGCTCCACCGGCTGGAGTGCCAAACCCCCGATCTGCGCCCACGCCCGGATGCCCCGGATACGGGGGCTTACAAGCAACACGGCCGCGAGGAGCGCTACGCTAAAAAAATACACAAGAATGACGGCGACGCTCTGGGTGCGGAAGATGCGGAAATCAATGAAGCTGGAGGCAACCAGGAGAAAAAGCCCGATGCCGACCCATACAAGCTGACGCTCAAAAAAGCGGACGACGCTTACCCCCGTCAAACTGAAAAGAGAAATGAGACCGATTGCAATCAGCAAAAGAACGGCTCCCATGAGGAGCCAATCGTATCGCGCGACATGCGAGAGAAACGCATTCATCTCTGCTTACTCGTCAGCTTACTCGGGCAGCACGATTGCGGCCGGATCGAAAAGATTCACTCGCGGATGCACCTCAATCCTCGCCGCATCCCCCGGCAGCAGCTCCGGCCATATGGACCGCACGGTACGCCGCTCGCCCGGAAATATATCCTCGGCCACGATGCGGTTCGCACCGATCACATTCCCCGCCTCATCAAACACGGCGATATGCACTTCCATCTCGCGAAACCGATACGGCCCCGCATTGAGGATCTGCGCTTCGACGACGCTCTGCATCTTCCCGTTCTCTTCCCGCACGACGTGCGCTCTACGCTCAACGACCAGAGAAGGACGCGGGGCTCCCGCGGCCTGCCAGGCAACCTTGCGAACCGCAAATTCAACCTGCAGCGCCTCGCGGCTTGTCCGTATATTCGGCTCGACGATATACAGCCGCTCCTGCGGATAGATAAAGGTCGTGCCGGGTCTTCGCCCGATCACGCCAAATTTGTCCAGCAGCGTAAATTCATACTCCACCGCTGCTGAGGAAAGCACGTCGTTCGTATTCTCTACGAGCGCCACCGCATCGTATGCCTCGCCGGATGCGCGAACGGATCGCGCCCAAAATATGGAAAGGGGCTTGGGATTGGCCAGCTCGCACGGCGCGCACGGTCCGCCGCAGTCAATACCGACTTCGCCGCGATTGCGCCGCCCGTCAAAACAGCTCGCCTCCGGGAGAGAGCGGGCCACTACCCAGAATCCAATACCCCCGCATATCGCGAGGAGAAACAGAATTGCCGCCAGTTGTCTTTGCGCGCGCCACGAGACGAGCTTGGGCATATATCCCTATCTTACTTTCAATTAAAATCTAAATAAAGTCCCTGTGCCGATGGTTGATACCGATGTTGAAACTGTTCCAGCGGTCACGCCGCCGATATTGCGATGTCGGCAGCGAAACAGCTGTCCCGCGGATCGAAAAACTGCGGAATGCAACTTCGGCACCGGGACACCTATTTGATATTTCAAATGAAAATTCCCTCGGGCGATACCCTGGCAAAGCCTACTTTCCCGGAGCCGCAAGGGC
>CAYIEG010000091.1:0-2487 GCA_964362375.1 uncultured Candidatus Saccharibacteria bacterium | reverse complement strand
TTTATGATTTTGGTAATCGGACTTGGAAATCCCGGAGACGAGTACCGCGCGACGCGCCACAACGTCGGGCGCGAAGTAGTGACCGCATTCAGCGCCGCTGAAAAATTCCCGGAATTTCTTTTTCATAAAAAATGGAACGCGCTCGTGAGCGAGGGCCGGGCGGGCAAGGAGCGCCTCACCCTCCTCCTACCCGACACGCTGATGAATCGCTCGGGCACCGCAGCCGCGGCGGCGGCCAGATTCTATAAAGTGAAGCCCGCGCATGTCTTTGTCATCCACGACGATGCTGATATCGCGCTCGGGAGCGCGAAACTTTCCTTCAACAAGCGTTCCGCCGGCCACAAAGGAGTGGAGTCGGTGATGCGCTCGCTCAAAACCCGTGGATTCTGGCGCTTCCGGATCGGCATTGCGGGCAGGCGCGACATCCCCGCGGAAAAACTGGTGCTCAAGAAGTTTACGCCCGACGAGCAACGCACGATGAAAAAGATGGCCAAGCGAACCGCCGATGCGCTGATGCGCGCCATAACCGAAGGCCCGGAAAAAGCCATGAATGAGTATAATCAGTGAGATAGAAAAAGAACTCCTGATCGTCTCGGTCACCCCCCAAAACCTGAAACGGGGTGAATTGTGGTATGCGGAGAATCTCGCCGCGATCAAAAAAGCCCGTACTGCCAACCCGTGGTGGCGGGAAAACGCGCTGTTCCTTGAGGAAGACCTCGCCATGAAGCCCTCGTTCCTCGTTCGCCGCCTCATGGACCTCGGGTATGAGCGCGCACCCGCCGCGCGGGGACGCGGACTCTTTGCCGTGCATGGCGGTGTGGTCGAGGTGTGGCCGATACAAAGCGACCGGCCGTGGCTGATTGAATTTGCCGGCAATCTAATTGCCACCCTCGTCCGGCGCCAAGCCCCTCTGCCGGAAATCAGACCCCGGCGCCGTGCTGCTTGGGCGCCCATCGCCGATCTCCCGACGGGAAGCTACGTGGTGCATGTAGACCACGGCATCGGAATTTTCAGAGGTGTCGGCTCCGAAAATTCGCAACTCTTTATCGTTGAATACGCACCCCCGGCTCCCGGCAGAGAACCCGATCGCCTGCTGGTCCCCGTAGATCAGAAAGAGCGCCTCTC
Source organism: uncultured Candidatus Saccharibacteria bacterium (assembly GCA_964362375.1). GTDB lineage: Bacteria > Patescibacteriota > Minisyncoccia > Sungbacterales > HO2-52-23 > WO2-54-10. The sequence continues at coordinate 1,362 of CAYIEG010000091.1, read as the reverse complement.
GCCATACATCGGATTTACCACGCCGGCCATCCATCGCCTCGGAGGCAGCATCTGGACCACCGCCAAACGGAAAGTCCGCGAGGACGCGGAGAAACTTGCGCGTTCGCTCTTGGCACTCTACGCCGCGCGCCACGGGGCCAGGCGGCCGCCGTATGCGATGGATCAAGTCTTCATTCAAGAGCTGGCGGAAAGCTTCAGCTACGCCGCGACCGACGGACAGATCGCCGCGGAAGAAGAAATCATGAAGGATATGGCACTCGACCGCCCGATGGATCGGGTCCTCGTAGGAGACGTGGGGTTCGGCAAAACCGAGCTGGCGATCCGAGCGGCGGCCGCGGCTGCGTCGGCGGGCGGGCAAGTTGCGGTTTTGACGCCCACCACCGTGCTTGCCGCCCAGCACGAGCGGACCTTCCGCGAGCGGCTCGCGAATCTTCCGATCACGATCGGCGCGCTCTCCCGGCTCACTTCGCCCCAAGACGCCCGGGGCATACTCGCGTCACTCGCCGAGGGCCGCCTCGACTGTATCATCGGGACGCACCGCCTCCTTTCATCGGACGTGGCGTTCAAGAATCTGGGCCTCGTCATTATCGACGAGGAACAGCGCTTTGGCGTCAAACAAAAAGAGCGCTTCAAGGAACTCCGCGCCCGCGTCGATATTCTCTCGCTCTCTGCCACCCCGATCCCCCGCACCTTGTCGCTCGCACTCGCAAAACTTCGCGACATCTCGCGGATCGATACGCCGCCTGCCGGACGCATACCGATCGTCACCTCCGTACTCCCTTATGGCAAAAGGATCGTGCGGGACGCGATTTTGTTCGAATTGGCGCGCGGCGGCCAGATCTATGTCCTCCACAACCGCATCGAAACGATCCGCGCCGCGAAAGACCGGCTGGAAAAACTGCTCCGCGGCACTGCCTTTGCAGAGGCCAAGATCGGCATCGCGCACGGCCGGATGCCGGAGAGAGAACTTATCCGCGTCATGGATCGGTTCCGTGAAGGCGCAATCGACATACTGCTCGCGACCACTCTGATTGAGAACGGCCTCGACATCTCGTCGGCCAATACGCTCATCGTTGAAGACGCGGCCCGCCTGGGATTGGCACAGGCGCACCAACTGCGCGGGCGCATCGGCCGCGGCAGCGAGCAGGCATTCGCCTATTTCCTCTACCGCTCCCGCCGCCTCACCGAAAAAGCGTCGGCGCGCCTCGACGCCCTCAAAGCATACGCGGATCTCGGCGCCGGTTACGATATTGCCCTGCGTGATTTGGAAATCCGCGGGGCGGGTAATATTCTCGGCCGCGAGCAGGCCGGCGCAGTGAATAAAGTCGGACTCAACCTCTATTGCCAGATGCTCGCCGACGC
>CAYIEG010000090.1:0-2498 GCA_964362375.1 uncultured Candidatus Saccharibacteria bacterium | reverse complement strand
GGATTTTACTTCATTCGAAAGACTGCGCTTCTCTCCCTGGATCTGCTGGAGATTGTGGTCAAGTCCTTCTGCCTCCCGCTCAAGCTGCAGCAGCTGCTGCTCGAGGTCCAACCGCGAGCCGTCGTTGGGCTCCTGTGCCAAGACCGGCGCCGTATAAAAGGCCGCCGCAAAAGAAATGCAGAGTATGCTCGCGGTAACGCAGATCTTTTTCATCCCTCCTGATGAGTGTTTCGAGCTTCGAGATTTTCGAAATGCAGATTATTTCCCTTCGGAATTCTCCGCTTCGGTCTTCGCCTTGACCTCCCGCTCCATTTCCTGCTCGGTTTTTACCTGGGCCAGTTCCGCCGCGGGTGCGGTCGCGAGTTCGGCAAGCTCCTCTTCCGAGCGCGGCGCTTCCACCAATACAATAACTTCAGTCGGAGACGCGAGAATTTTTACTCCGTGAGGCGCTATGATATCTTTAACTAAAATACGATCACCCAATGCGGCAAGCGGCGAGAGGTCCACTGACAGTGCGTGCGGGAGGTCGCTTGGCATTGCCTCTATTTCAAGTTCATGCACGACTTTCACCAATACCCCTCCTTCATTTTTCACCGCGCCGGATTCACCGGCAAATTCGAGCGGGACCGCGACCCGGAGCGCTTTATCCATCCGCACCGCATAAAAATCGGCATGAATCGGCCGGTCGGTCAGAGGATCATATGCGATGTCATGGATCACCACCGGATACCGCTTCTCCCCCACTATCAGCTGAAACAGGGATGACTCCCCGACTGACCGATAAATTCCTTCAAATTCCTTATTGGACACCGCAATCGGCTGGGACACTACTCCGTCTCCGTACACTACGGCAGGCAAAAAACCGGCCGCTCGCGCGATTTTGACTTGTTTGCCCAGAGTTGTGCGTACTTGTGCCTTCAATTCCTGCATGCATTTATGTTACCACGCCCATAGCAAAAAGAGAAGAGGCATGCGCTACCCATTCTCCTCGCCGATTGACTGCCGGTCATTCGCTATTCTTTGACTGCATTCGGCGGCACTCTTCCCTCGAGCGCCTCAATAATGTTTTGAGCCGCAAGTTCGGACATCGCTTGTCGCGTCTCCTCCGTGGCGGACGCGATATGGGGCGTTACGATCACATTTTCAAGCTCTGCAAGACCGGGGGTCATAGCCGGCTCATGCTCAAATACGTCCAGCGCCGCACCGCGGATTGTCTTCGCGCGAAGAGCTGATACGAGAGCCGTCTCATCTATGATCGGCCCGCGAGAAGTATTGACGAGATATGCGCTCTTTTTCATCAGCCCGAGACGCCTGCCGTCCACGAGATGCCGCGTGGCCTCAAGAAGCGGCACATGAATGGATACGAAATCCGCTTCGCGCAAGACATCGTCGATATCCTGGCGGTATTCCACCGGACGCCGCGGGGAAGTCGGACTTCCCGCGGGAAGTCCGACTTCCGAATTCAATTCCTTCTCAAAATTCTCGTTCCTGTGCGGATCATAGTAAAAGACACTCATATCAAATCCCCAGACGGCATGATGCGCCACGCGCGATCCGATTCTGCCAAGTCCGACTATGCCGAGCGTTTTTTTGGACACGTCCGTGCCAAGCAGCATCATCGGCTCCCATCCGTGATATTTGCCCGCCCGCATAAAGCGATCCGATTCGGGTATGCGGTGCGCGATCGCAAGTATCAAGGCAAACGTATGCTCTGCCACCGTATCGGTCAGCACCCCCGGCGTATTGGTCACCGCAATCCCCCGCTCTGCTGCGGCTTTCATATCTATATTATCACACCCCACCGCGGAGTTTGCAAAAATCTTGCATTGGTTGCCAGCGGCCTCCAGCACTTCAGCGTCTATTTTGTCCGTCAGCAAACACAGCACCGCATCATACCGGCCTTCTTTTAGCGCCCCGATCAGCTCTTCCTTTGAAAGCACCCGATCGTGCGGACTCACGACTATTTCGTATCCCTTCTTTTTGAGAAGATCGATCCCGCGATCCGGAATTCGACGAGTGACGAATACTTTCATATTATATTTTACTTACCGATCCGAATAATCTCAATTTCTCTTTCACCACTCCCTTCATCGCCTCGCTCGCGGACGCATCGAGTTTGTACATGGCGGTTTCGCCGAGCTCCTCTGCCAGCATCCGCCGCAGCTCGTTTATAAACGCGACCCGGATATCCGTATTGATGTGGATATTGGCAATCCCCGCTTCAATCGCCGCCTTGATTTGCTCATCGGGTATGCCCGAACCCGCGTGGAGCACCAGCGCTACGCGCTCCGGTGCTGCCGCGCGTATCGCTCTAATTCGTTCAATGTCGAGCGCCGGCTCATCCAATGATATCCCGTGAATGTTCCCTATCGCAATCGCGAGCCGGTCCACTCCGGTTTTCTCCACAAACTCCTTTGCTTGCTCCGGATCCGTATAGTCCTCGGGCTTTACCTCGATTTTTTGATTCTGGACTTTTGACTCTCCCCGCAGATACCCCA
>CAYIEG010000089.1:0-2518 GCA_964362375.1 uncultured Candidatus Saccharibacteria bacterium | reverse complement strand
GCAATTCATGTCTCCAGAAACGCTTTGAGCTGTTTGGAGCGTGAAGGGTGTCGCAACTTGCGCAGTGCCTTCGCTTCAATCTGTCGAATCCGCTCACGGGTTACGTCGAAATCTTGCCCGACCTCTTCCAGCGTATGCGTGATCCCGTCCTCCAAGCCGAAGCGCATAGAGAGAATCTTCTGCTCTCTGGGCGTCAGCTCGCGGATCACCGAGAGCAGCTGATCGCGCAAGAGACGCCGTGCGGCGTGCTGGGCCGGAGAGATGGTTTTCTCGTCCACGATGAATTCGCCGAGCACGGAGTCCTCGTCGTCTTCGCCCACCGGCGCTTCAAGCGACACCGTGTCCTGAGCGATCTTCTCTATATGCCGGGCTTTCTCGATCTCCAGCCCCATTTCCGCGGCAATCTCTTCAGTCAAGGGCTCTCGGCCAAGGTCCTGCAGGAGCCGGCGCTTCATCTGCTGATATTTGGAGATCGTCTCCACCATGTGGACCGGGATGCGGATGGTACGCGCCTGGTCCGCCAAGGCGCGGGTGATGGCTTGTCTAATCCACCACGTCGCGTACGTCGAGAATTTATAGCCGCGGCGATAGTCGAATTTCTCGACTGCCTTGAAGAGACCTATATTTCCCTCCTGGATGAGGTCGAGCAAGGTCAGGTGCGGCGAGCGGCCGACATAGCGCTTGGCGATCGAAACCACGAGCCGGAGGTTGGCCTGCGTCAATTTCTTGCGCGCCTCTTCATCGCCCTTCTCGATCCGCCGCGCAAGTTCCTTTTCTTCATCAGCGGAAATCAGCGAGATTTTTCCGATCTCGCGCAGATACATCTGCACCGAATCCTGCGCCAACTGGTCGAAATCTATCGATTCCTCGCGCGTGCGACGACCCTTGGCCTTGGGCGCCGGCTGCTGCTGGACCTCGACGATAAATTCTTTGGTTTCCAGCACTTCTATATTCTCGCGCTCAAACCGCTCGTAGAGATCCTCTAGCAGCATGATATCATCTTCAATCGACGGGAAATAGTAAAGGATTTCCGAATAGGTCACAAATCCCCGCTCGCGGCCGCGGGCAAGCAGGCTCTCTATCTTTGTTCCCGCCTCTTTTGCCGCTTCCTTGCGGGAGGCCTTGCCGTACAGCGCAGGGTGCGGGTTCTGGACGGGCTTTACTTTCTTTTGCGGCTTTTGGGCCGACGTTTGTTTTTTCGATTTTTGCTTCTGTTTTGCCATAAAAGACTATTGTAGGGATTTACGAAAGCACCCGCAACCGGTCCGAGAGCGAACGGAAATCCTCGAGGAGCGGCACCACTGCCGCCTGCCCCCCCTCCCTCTCTTTGCGCTCGATCTCCTCTCCGAGGGCGAGCAGCCGCTCGCGGATCGAAAGCTTTTCCAGCTCCCGCCGGCAGAGCACGAATTCCCCTTCCAGGTCAGGCACGATCTCCCGCAACACCTCGCCTTTGAAGCGAAGGGTCTCTATGTGCGGGGAGAGCTGCGGCGACGGCGCATCGGACGGGCCGAGAAACATACGGAAGAGTTCCTCATGCAGTGCGGATCCGAATGAGATATGGTGCGCTCCGAGCTCGCGATGCTTCAATTCCTCCGGAATGAGCGAGAGCACCGTCAGGAAACGGTCTTCCAGAAGATCGCGGCGGGAAGGAAGAGCGGATTTCTCCGCCTGCGGAATCGGCGCCGCATATCCGGGCGCTGCCGCTTTCTTCCGAAGCTCTTTCCAGCTCGCTTCTTCCGCCACCAAAAGGCGCTGGCCGAGCTGCGAGACCCAATGGGCTTTCTCGATCTCGTCGGCAAGCTCGGCAACGAGCGGCAGGAGAGTCTGCGAGATCCGCTTTTTCCCCTCGGCTGTCTCCCGATTTTCGGTACGGAACATCTTTTCAAAATAAAATTCCACTACCGGCTTGGCCCCCGCGACCGCCTGCCGCCACGCCTCCGGGTTTTCCTGCACTGTATCGGCCGGATCTTTGCCCGACGGAATCACCGCGATCCGGCGGGAAAATTCAAATTGCGAAGCGAGCGCCAACGAGCGCTTGGTCGCCGACTCCCCCGCCGCATCCGCATCAAACGAGCTTACCATCGTATCGCAGAGGCGCCGGAGCACCGAAAGCTGTGCGGGCGTCAATGCGGTGCCGGAGACGGCAATCGTATTTTTTACCCCCGCCTGATGCGACATCACGCAATCCATGTATCCCTCGACGACCACCGCCTGATTCTTGGTCCTGATCTCCTGCTTTGCCTTGTCAAATCCGTACAGCGCCCGCGATTTATCATAGAGCATGGTCTGGGGCGTGTTGATATATTTGGCCTCGCGGCTTTCGGCTTTTGACTCGTGACTTTTGGCTTCAAATATCCGGCCCCCGAAACCGATCACCCGCGAATTCCCATCGGTAATCGGAAACATAATCCTGCTTCTGAAGCGGTCGTGGAGACCCCCGTCTTCGGAGCGAATTGCAAGACCCGCCTTCTCGATATCCTCGCCCCGAAAGCCCTTCGCGGCCAAAGCTCGGAGCAGC
>CAYIEG010000088.1:0-2531 GCA_964362375.1 uncultured Candidatus Saccharibacteria bacterium | reverse complement strand
CTATCTGTATCAGAGATTTTTGTATCGGTCAACAATAACGCGCTACACTGGAGATGTGGCGCAGATGACTAAATCGAAGATTTTTCTTTTCTCGCTCATTGCGTTTATTGCCGGGGTTGCGGCGCGTTCCTTCATGTTCGTGCCGTATGCGGCGGTGTGGCTCGGAGCGATTGGGGCAGTGACGGTTTTTGCCGTCGGCATTTCCCGGAAAGAGCGCGCAGTATGGATATCCGGTCTATTTTTCGCCGCAGTACTGCTGGGTATCTTCCGATACGACATGGTCGAGCGCGTGCGTCCCGATCTCTCGCGTTGGTATGGCGCGGCGTTGGGCGCGGAAGGGATCGTATGGCAGGAGCCGGAACAAAGCCAGAACGCCGCGCGGATGAAAGTGCGGATCATCGGCATAGACGGTGCGCGTCTGGAGCGTCCGTTTTTTGTTTTGGCGACGGTGCGGCGATTCCCGCATTACCAGATCGGCGATGCGCTTCGGCTCGAGGGGGTAATCGAGCGGCCGGAGAATTTCGGCGAATTTGATTATATATCGCATCTTGCGCGGGACAGTGTATTCGCGGTGATGGCGTTCCCCGAGATCGAGAAAACCGGAGAAGGCCAGGGACCGCGGCTCGCGACGATGCTTGCGCGCGTCAAAAATGCGTTCGAGGCAAATATCGATGCGGTACTTCCCGAACCGCATGCCGCGTTTTTGAAGGGTTTGACACTCGGGGATCGGGAGTCGCTGCCGTCCGAACTTGTCGAGCAGTTTCGCCGCACCGGCACATCGCACATCGTAGCGCTTTCCGGCTACAATATTACAATGATCGGGAGATTTTTCAGCACTGCGCTGCTCGCGGCCACTGCCCCGTTCCAGCTGACGTTTTGGATTTCGACATCGGCGATCGTCCTTTTCGTGCTCCTCACCGGGGCCTCGGCTTCGGTGGTGCGCGCCGGCATCATGGGAGTGCTCGTGCTTGTCGCCGAGAAAGGAGGCCGTCTGTATCAGATGCGCAATGCCCTCGCTTTTGCCGGTGCAGCCATGATTTTCCACAATCCCTACGTGCTGCGCTTTGACGCCGGATTCCAGCTTTCGTTTTTGGCAACGCTCGGGTTGGTCTATCTTTCGCCGCATGTGGAAAATGCGATACCGATGCTTCGTTCGAAGCCGGATTTCGGGCACGGAGGCGATCGGCAGGCGCTCTTTCCCCTCCGACGCACCCTGATTGAAACCCTCTCGGCTCAACTCGCAGTATTGCCGCTGCTCATCTATCTTTTCGGGCAGATCTCCATGATCAGTCCGCTGGTCAACGTCATGGTGCTGGTGGCCGTTCCGTATGCCATGACCGCGGGTTTCATCACCGGCGGACTGGGCTTTGTCTCGCATCTCTTGAGTCAGGCCGCAGGGTGGATAAATTGGCTGTTGCTCGAATATATTCTGCGGGTGATCGGCTTCTCTGCCCGGATTCCTTTCGCCGCAATTGAAGCGGGAGGAGTTACGCTCACGGTGCTTGCGGGCATGTATTTTTGGTTTGGATGGAGAATATGGAAAAGGCCCGCGCGCATATAAGGCAGATTGCGCTCGCTTTACTTGCGGCGACGGTGGCCGTAATCTGGTATGCCGTTTTTCATTTTGAAAGCCGGCAGAATCTTGTCGTCACCTTCTTCGACATAGGGCAGGGCGACGCAATTTTGATCGAAGCGCCCAACGGCAATCAAATTTTGATAGACGGCGGCCCCGGAGATCGGATTCTTGCCAAACTCGGCGGTACGCTTCCTTTTTGGGACCGCTCGCTTGATCTGGTCATCCTTACCCATCCGCACGCGGATCATGTCACCGGCCTCGTGGACGTGTTGGAGCGATATGACGTCGGCATGGTACTCGAAACAGGGGTAAATCATTCGATTCCGGAGTACGCGGAATGGCGCGAATTGCTGAAAGAGAAAGACGTGAAGGTTATTACCGCAAAGTCGGGTCAACGGGTACAATTTTCCGAGAGTGCGCGTCTTGATATTCTGACCCCGTTTGAAAATTTCGCCGGAGCGTCGCGGCCGAACGTGCACGACGCGATGCTGGTTTCAAGATTGGCTCACGGCTCCACCACTGTACTTTTGATGGGGGATGCGGAAAAGTCGTTGGAATACCGCTTGCTTTATTCGGGCGACGATTTGGATGCGGATATTTTGAAAGTCGGCCATCATGGGTCAAAGACGTCGAGCACGGTGGAATTTCTGGCTGCGGTTTCGCCTGAAATAGCGGTGATACAAGTCGGCCGCAAGAATCGCTTTGGCCACCCCGTCGAGGAAGTATTGGAACGGCTTGAAGCAAGCGGAGCAAAAATTCTGCGCACCGACCGCGACGGAGACATTCGTATACTGTCAAATGGGACCGCGTATGAGTTACTACGATAAAATTGAGACTCCATTGACTAAATGCGGATTTACGAGGTAAGATATATAGAATAGCGTGTGTTGTTTGACAACTTCATATACGCATACACGAAAAGGAGGACGTGATGACCGATGATCAGCGGGCGATG
>CAYIEG010000087.1:0-2545 GCA_964362375.1 uncultured Candidatus Saccharibacteria bacterium | reverse complement strand
GCTGCACGATTGATAAGGAGCGCAATGTCGCGGTCTGCCGCGTGGATCACCTGACCCGTTTCGCTATAACCGCCCGCGCGGATACAACCCCGCCGGATGCGCCGGGCGCGGTAAGCGCCAAAGCCGCAGGCGGCGGGAAGGTGGCCGTCAGCTGGAAGAACCCGGCCAAAGATTTTGACTATGCCAAGGTATACCGGTCGGCCAAAGCCGGGGAACTCGGCACGGTACGCGCGGCGACCCTGCGGGCGAGTCAATTTACCGACAGCGAGGGGTTGAGCGACGGAGTCGTATATTACTACACGATCCGCGCGGTGGACCCGGCGGGGAACGAATCGGCCAATGTCGCGCAGGTGCAAGTAGCGGCTGCGGGCACATCGGGTGCGGCAGCGCCAAAGACGCCGGGCGTATCGGGTGCGGCCGGCGCCATCACCAAGACGCTTCGCAGGGGGACCAAGAGCAATGAAGTAAAGATTCTCCAGCAGGTGCTCATCAAGGAGGGGTTGCTCGCAAGCGGGAGCGATACCGGATTCTTCGGTCCGGCAACCGAGGCGGCGGTGAAGAAATTCCAGACCAAGCTCGGGCTTGAGGCGGTCGGCATCGTGGGGCCGGCCACGCGCAAGAAGGTGAACGCCATGTCCGGACAATAATCTATCCGGATCGGACCAACGGGCGGGGCCAATCGGCCCCGCCCGTTGCGTCTTCGTTGATATGTGATATAATTTAAACACCATGATTACGCTCTACATAGTTATAGGGATCGCGGTACTTGCGGTTTTCGCTCTGATCTGGATTTATAATTCGCTGGTGGCGCGTCGCAACCGCGTCGAAGAAGCGTGGGCGGATATAGAAGTGCAGTTGAAACGCCGCTATGATCTGATTCCGAACGCGGTTGAAACGGTGAAGGGGTACGCAGGGCATGAAAAAGGGGTGCTGGAAAATGTCACCAGGGCCCGTACTGCGGCCATGGGCGCCTCCTCGGCGGGCGAACACGCGACCGCCGAGAACATGCTGACCGGTACCTTGAAGACGCTCTTTGCCGTTGCCGAGAATTACCCCGACCTCAAAGCGAACGTGAATTTTTTGGAGCTCCAGCGCGAGCTCGCCGACACCGAAAACAAAATCCAGGCCGCGCGGCGTTTCTACAACGGTAATGTCCGCGACTACAACACGATGATCGAGTCATTCCCCTCGAACATGGTCGCGGGTGTCTTCCGATTTACGCGTAAAGAATTATTTGATCTCCCCGATTCCTCTCCGGCGCAGGAACCGGTGCAAGTGAAATTTTAGCAAATGGCGACGCTTTACACGCATAAATCTGCGAATGTGAGAAAAACGTGGCTCCTGATGGCCGCGTTTTTCGGCGTGGTCATCGCGATTGGCTGGCTCTTCAGCCAAATTTACGGCAACCCCGGCATTCTCTACATCGCGGTAGTATTCAGCATCCTGATGAATGTGATCAGTTATTGGTTTTCCGATAAGATCGTCCTGGCGCTGCATCGCGCCAAACCCGTTGATTTGAAATCGCAGCCCGAGCTCTATCGAATTTTGGAAAATCTCTCGATCACGGCCGGCCTCCCGATGCCGCGGTTCTGTATTATAGAAGACCTCGCACCCAATGCCTTTGCCACCGGCCGCAATCCGCAGCACGCGGTGGTCGTCGTCACCACCGGCCTCTTGAAGCTCCTGGAGCGCTCGGAGCTGGAGGGGGTGCTCGCGCACGAGCTCTCGCATATCGGCAACCGCGACATGCTGGTGTCTACGGTCGCGGTGGTGCTGGTCGGCTTTATTTCCATCCTCTCGGATATGTTTATGCGCTCGATGTGGTTTGGCGGCATGGGGTCGCGCGATGACAATGGCCGGAGAAGCGGCGGGGTTCTCATTCTCATCGGGATCGCTCTTTCGATTCTGGCGCCGATCATTGCTTCGCTCATCCATCTTGCGATTTCGCGCCGCCGCGAATTTCTCGCCGACGCCTCCGGCGCCCTTCTCACGCGCTATCCCGATGGGCTGGCGTCCGCGCTTGAAAAAATCGGCGCATACGGCAGGCCTTTGCGGAGCGCCACCAATGCGACCGCGCATCTTTTTCTTGAGAATCCATTCGGCGCGGACCGTCCGGCCGGACAAAATACCCGCCGTACCCCCTGGATTGTAAAGATATTCTCGACTCATCCGCCGATTGAGCAACGGATCGCGGCACTTCGCGGGACACGGGCATGAAGCGGCTCCTCATCGGAACCACCAATCCGGCAAAATTGGAAGAGGCAAAGACCGTTCTCAATGGCAACGGGTTTGAGATTCTGGGCCTCAAAGAGTTTCCGCATATCGAAAAAATCGAGGAGTCCGGGGAGACGTTTGAAGAGAATGCGATCCTGAAGGCCAAAGGATATTTTGCGCAAACCGGCATCCCGACGATTGCCGACGACGGGGGACTCATGGTGGATGCGCTCGACGGACTGCCCGGAGTCCATTCCAACCGCTTTCTCGGCTACGCTGCCTCGGACGAGGAACTCGTACAAGGTATTTTGAAGCGGTTGGAGGGCGTGCC
>CAYIEG010000086.1:0-2549 GCA_964362375.1 uncultured Candidatus Saccharibacteria bacterium | reverse complement strand
TTGCGGAAGCAATGAAATGATTTTATAGTGTAAATAGTTTTTGTAATATTTCTTCAATATGAAAGCGACACGTATTGCGATCAATGGGTTCGGCCGGATCGGACGATCTTTTTTTCGGGAGGCGTTTGGCATGCCGGAATTTGACATCGCCGCGATCAACGACCTCGCGGATACCAAGACCCTTGCCTATCTCCTGAAATACGATTCGGTGTACGGCCGGTACGGCAAAGAAGTCGCGGGAGGCGAAGGGGTGCTGCGGGTAGGGGGGCAGGAGGTCAAGGCCCTTGCCGAGAAAGACCCGGCCAAACTGCCATGGCGCGATTTGGGAATTGATGTGGTGATTGAAGCGAGCGGTCTTTTTGCGAGCGACACAAAATCGCGTCCGCATCTCGACGCGGGGGCCAAGCGCGTCGTGATTACGGCGCCGGCAAAAGGCGACGTGACGACTGCCCTAATCGGGGTGAACGACGACCGGCTCGCGGATCCCCTGCCGATCACGTCCAACGCTTCCTGTACTACCAATTCGGTGGCGCCGGTGATGCAGATTGTGCTCGATAACTTCGGCATCCAAAAAGCGGCAATGACGACGGTGCACGGCTATACCGCGACCCAAAAACTTGTGGATGGGCCCGACCCGAAAGACATGCGCCGCGGCCGCGCGGCGGCGGTGAATATCGTGCCCTCCACCACCGGCGCGGCAGACGCGGTGATCCAGGCGATTCCGGCGCTCGCGGGCAAATTCGACGCCGTCGCCATGCGCGTGCCGACGATTTCAGGTTCCTTGAGTGTCGTGACCGTCTTGACGGAAAGGGTGACTGCGCGGGAAGAAGTGAATGAGGTATTTCGGAAGTCAGCGGCTGATCCGCGCTGGGCAAAGATTCTGAAAGTGACTGACGACCCGCTGGTCTCCACCGACATTCTCGGTGAATCCTACGGCGCGATTCTCGATCTCTCACTCACCAAAGTAGTAGACGGCAATCTCCTCGAAATATTCTCCTGGTACGACAACGAAGCGGGGTACACCGCCACCCTCATCGAGCACGTGCGCAGAGTAGCAAGCAATCTATAGCTGTCAACTCGCAGCCATATGGCAGCAAATCGGCCCTTTGAAAAGGGCTTTTTGCTTTTTAGGGGAGTTTCTTTTATATTGTGGATACGCGTGAATAGATGAATCTCAGCCGATTGTATGCGTCAGTCTCAGCTATTCGGAAAAACCCTGCGGGAAGATCCCAAGGACGAGGTCGCGGCCAATGCCAAGCTCCTGGAGCGGGGCGGTTTTGTCTATAAATCCATGGCCGGCGTCTACGAGTATCTGCCGCTCGGGTTCCGCGTGCTTGAAAAAGTGAACAGGATCATCCGTGAGGAGATGAACGCGATCGGCGGGCAGGAGCTTCTTTTTGCCTCGCTCCAGCCCAAAGACCGGTGGGAGAAATCCGGGCGGTGGAAAGAGCTCGGGAACGAAGTAATGTACCAGTTCAAGGATCACTCCGGCCGTGAGATCGGACTTGCATCAACTCACGAGGAAGTCGCGGCGGAGGCGGCACTCCGTTCCGTCTACTCCTACAAAGACCTGCCGCTTTTTATCTATCAGCTGCAGACGAAATTCCGGGACGAGCTGCGCGCCAAGTCGGGACTCTTGCGCGGCCGCGAGTTTTTGATGAAGGATCTCTACAGCTTCCATGCCGACGCAGAGGACCTCGAGCGCTTTTATTGGAAATCGGCGGATCGGGCGTATAAAAGCGTATGCAGGCGTTGCGGCCTGGACGCGTATGTTGCTGAAGCGTCGGGCGGGTTGTTCACCAAAGAATTTACGCATGAATACCAGGTCTTGGCCGAGGCGGGCGAGGATTTGATTTTTTACTGTCCCCAATGCCGCTACGCGCAGAATCGGGAGGTAGCGACGCTGGAAGAAGGCGGCCGCTGTCCCAAATGCGAGGAAGGAAAGATCGCGACTGCCAAAAGCATTGAAGTCGGCAATATCTTCCGCCTCGGTACCAAGTATTCGGAAGCCATGGGACTTTTCTATGCGGACAAGACCGGAGAAAAAAAGCCGGTGGTAATGGGGAGCTATGGTATCGGTCCGGGGCGGGTGATCGCGACGATTGTTGAGACCCATCACGATGAGCGGGGCATCTTGTGGCCGGAGGCGGTGGCGCCGTTCCCCGCGCATCTTATCGAGGTCAAAAGCCAGAACGCAAAAGTGAAAACCGAAGCGGAAAAAGTATATAAAAATTTGGCCGCCAAAGGCATTGAGGTATTGTACGACGACCGCGACGACAAAACCGCTGGCGAGAAATTCGCGGATGCGGATCTGATCGGGATTCCCTGGCGGGTCGTGGTGAGCGAGAAGACGCTCGAAAAGAAGGGAATTGAGGTAAAACGGCGATCGGAAGCGAAGGCGCGGATTATGACGGCGGGAGAATTTGTTAAGAGGGTTCAAAGAGATGGTTAAGAAACCCTGTTTCGTAGCGAAATCGCATAATTTCGCGCTGCGGCGAGGACGGACGACGAAGCTGTATATGAAGAATATACAGCGAGGAGGACGGACG
>CAYIEG010000085.1:0-2614 GCA_964362375.1 uncultured Candidatus Saccharibacteria bacterium | reverse complement strand
GTCTTGAAAACGCCACGCTCTATTCATTGAGTCCCGGAGAATTGCAGACGCTCCTTAGATGAAATTATAAAATGGCCGTCCCGGTGCCGATAATTGGATGCCGTAGTTGCCGAACCACGGGACAGTGTCCCGTTGCCGAAATTGCAATATCGGCAGCGGGACGTTGGCACATTTTCAACATCGGTATCAACTATCGGTAGAGGGACTCTTATTTGATATTGTAAAGGTATGCCTACTTTTGAATATCGCGCCCGCACTCCGGAGGGGGAGGTACGCTCGGGTCTTGTCACCGCTTCTTCCGAAGAAGCGGCGCTTGATGCGTTGCAGCAGAATAAGCTGACGGTTATCGCGGTCCGCGAGGCGGCGGGCCCCTCGTTCCTCGATCGCAACGTGCTCTTCGGCACGCGGGTCAAGCAGAAAGACGTCGTGATATTTTCGCGGCAGCTGGCCACGCTTTTTGAAGCGAGGATCCCGGTGGTGCAGGCGCTCAAGACTCTGATGAGCGAAGCGGAGAAACAGGCACTTCGCCAGATCATCGCCGAGATCCTGGATGATGTGGCCGGAGGCATGTCGCTCTCGCAGGCCATGGGCAAGCATCCGGCCGCGTTCTCCTCGTTTTATGTCAATCTCGTCCGTTCCGGAGAAGAGTCGGGGAAACTGCAGGAGATTTTCACCTATCTTGCCGACTACATGGAGCGTTCCTACTACCTCGTCTCCAAAGCCCGCAACTCCATGATTTATCCGGCATTCGTCCTCGTGGCGTTTACCGGCGTTCTCGTGGTGATGCTCGTCGTGGTGTTCCCGCGCCTCATCAGCATTTTCGAAGAAACCGGGCAGGCCGTGCCGTTCTATACCCAGATAGTGATTTATCTATCGCTCTTTTTGCGCCGGTGGGGCTTGCTGTTGTTGCTTGCCATCATAGGCGGCGTGGTTATGCTCTGGCGCTGGGGGCAGACCAAGTCCGGCCGGTTCTTTTTCCATCGGTTGCAGGTGTCTGCCCCGATCGTCGGGCAGATGTACCGCAAGCTTTTCATGGCGCGGCTTACCGACAATTTGCAGACGCTCATCATGGGTGGCATCCCAATCGTGCGGGCGCTTTCGATCACCGGCGACGTGGTGGGCAACGTGGTGTATAAGCAGGCCATCGAGCGCGCGATCGAGTCGGTCAAGGGCGGCAGCACGATTTCCGCCGCGTTTGAAGCGACACCCGAGATTCCGCCGCTGGTCACCCAGATGATCCGGATAGGCGAGACCTCGGGGAGGCTCGATTTCATCTTGGGATCGATCTCCAAATTTTATCGCAGAGAAGTGGATTCGGTGCTGGAAAATATCGTGGCTTTGATTGAGCCGGCATTAATCATCTTCCTGGGCATCGGGATCGGCGGCCTAGTCGCCTCGGTCCTCGTGCCGCTCTACAATCTCGTCGGCGCGATATAGCCTGTGGATAACCGCATTTGGTGTTACGGATATCCTTATATATAATGAAGACGGTAATTGAGGGCTTTAATATACTTAATACTAATTTTTTCTACACACTATGAAGCACCGTACGCGTGGGTTTACCCTTATCGAGCTTCTTGTAGTTATCGCGATCATCGGGGTGCTCGCCTCGATCGTGCTCGCATCTCTCAATAGCGCCCGGAAAAAGTCGCGGGACGCGCGCCGCATCACCGATATCAAGCAGATCCAGCTGGCGCTTGAGCTTGCGTATGACGCGGCGTCGCCGCCGGCATACCCGGTTGCGGTTGCTCCCGATACGGGGTGTGCGAATAAGCGCGGACTAAACGTGCTTGCAACCGGTGGATATATCCCGCAAGTTCCGGTTGACCCGCAGGGCGGTTGCTATCTCTATTCTACGCGATCCAGTTCGATCACGCGGTATCATCTAGGCGCAACTCTGGAGGAAGCCAGCAATCCGGCGTTAAATTCTGATAAGGATTGTGACGATGTGTCAAATGGGTGCGGTTTTACCGCGGTTGCAAGCACTGGTTTTGATGGAAATGGGTCGGGAGCAAATGGTGATGAAACAACTGCCCCGGTGTACGATGTGGTGCCCTAACCGTTCTGTAATGCCGCACAGGATTTGAGTTTGCTGACAGTGGCGGGATTCCCCGCCACTGTCTTTTTGCCCGCATGTATTTTCTTTTTTTTATTCCGGTATTTGCGGTCGGCCTCGTAGTCGGCAGTTTTCTGAATGTGGTGATTCTGCGGGGGGGGAAGGGCGAGAGTTTGGGCGGCCGCTCGCGGTGCCCTGCTTGCCGGAAGGAGCTAGGATTTTTCGAGCTGATTCCCGTCGCGAGTTTTTTCATGCAAAACGCACGGTGCCGTTCCTGCGGCGTAGCGCTCTCCTGGCAATATCCGCTGGTGGAGCTGGGGACCGGAATCTCGTACGTTTTCGCGGCATGGCTTATCCGTCCTACCGGATCGGTCGGACTTATCGGACTGATGGGGCTGATGATTGCGATTGCCGCCGCGATCGTGATTTTAGTGTCAGATTTCCGGTATCAGATTATTCCGAATGGCGCAGTAGTCATACTCTTGATTGCGGGTATCGTACGCATAATATTCCAGACTAAGTCTGGAATATATATTCCAGACTTAGTCTGGAATATTA
>CAYIEG010000084.1:0-2769 GCA_964362375.1 uncultured Candidatus Saccharibacteria bacterium | reverse complement strand
ATCCCCGCCGGTTTCCAGAAACCGCTCGCGGTCAAACACGATCCCGAGCGACGGGATATTCTCGACGAGCGGCTCGCCGAAGCGGTCACGAATAATGCCGCGCGGGGAATAGATGGTGCGGGATGCAAATCTGTTTTCCTGCGCCTGGGTAAAAAAATCTTCGCCGGCGGCCACCTGCAGGGAAAAACTTCTCACGAGCAAGTACCCGACACCGCAGAGCATCAGCGCAAGGAAAATCAGCGACGAGCGTAGAGCAAGCGGACGCTCGAGCTTCCCTTCGAGTTCCTTGACCGGGTCCGAAGCCGCGAGTGCCGAATCGACAAAAATCTCCTCCGGGTCGACCTCGTGGCCCCTTCTTCGTATGGATCGCCGGCGGCGGGAAGGCACCATCATCATACGCGAATATACGTAATCAGCAGGCGCATAAGCGGTGCCGCCAAGAATGCGGAAACTATGAGGCAGGCGACAATCGCGCTTTTCGCAAACAGCGAGTCGCGATCCGAGAAAATTGAACGTAAAAATGAGGTAAGCAGAGCCAGAAACAGCACCAACAGAATCATTGTCCCGAAAGATACATCGGCAAATGAATCAACAAGGAATCCGACTCCGCCGCCGACCCATATGCGCGAGGAAAGCGAAAGCGCGGGAAACCAGACAAGCGTCGTGAGCAAGAGCAGTGGCGGGACAAAAAATTTTCCGGCCGCAATACCCTCCGCCATTCGTTCAATGAAAAAAGCGCCCAAAAGCGTTCCGCCGACAAACAAAAACGTATATCGGAATCGGGGATTTCTCATTATCGGGTGATTACCATGACGTGCTCTACGCGTTCGGGATCGGAGAGAAGCGCTGCGCGCCCGGTCTTGAACGTGCCGCTGCCCGCCGGCGCGCTTCCCGCGACGCGCCCGGCAAATACCGCCGGGTTGCCGCGCTGATCATCCCTCGTCCATATCACAAAGTCCCCGCTTCGCACCGGCACATCGCTCGGGATCAGCTCCAGCGCCAGGGTCCGCGCGCCAATTCCCTTGGCAAGCACCTTGCCTCCAAGCGGCACCAGCGCCCCGCTAAACGTCACTCCGGGATTCGACGCGACGGCGACTTTTGAAAATCCGGCCGCGGCTTCCGTGATTACGCCGATGAGCAGACCCTCCGAGTCAATGACGATATCCCCTTCTGCCGCCCCTGCGTCGCTGCCCAGATCAATGACCAGCGCTTCGCGGCCGAGTACGGCGTGGTACTGCAGGACGCGCCCACTCTTGAGTGATGCGCCGAATCCGGTCCGGAGACCCAGGGCGCGCGCGAGCGTTTCATTTTCTTTTTCCAGCGCCCGGGACTGCGCTTCCACCGCGGCGAGGTGCTGTGCGTCTTCTTCGAGGCCGCGGATGCGCTCGGCCGACAACCCTTCCAGACCCAGTCCAACCCACCCCCCCGCTCTCCCCGCCGCATACGTAAAGGGAGCGGCGATCCTAGCGGCCTGTATGCGAAGAAAGGCGACCGGCCGAGATCTGCCGAATATAATAAGAAGCCCGAAGAAAAGGAGGGGGGCGCCAATTACAAAAATCGTGAAGCGTCTTTGCATCATGTATGTGCGTGAGACTGCCGGCTGCGCTAGTGCAAAATTACTGAGTGGGAACCTGCTCATAGTCCGTGCTCACCAGCACGTCCCGGAGCGAATCGACGTCCTCAAGAATAATGCCTGTGCCGCGGACCACCGCCGTGAGCGGATCCTCGGCAACCCGCACCGGTATCCGAGTCTCTTCATGGATCAGGCGATCAAAGCCGCGCAGGAGCGACCCGCCTCCGACCAGCACGATCCCCCGGTGCATGATGTCGGCCACGAGTTCCGGCGGCGTCTCTTCAATCACCGTCTTGACTGTGTTCACCAGCGTATTGATTGAATGGCGCATCGCGCGGCGGATATCGGCATCGTCCACCACGATCTCCTTGGGAAGGCCGGTCACGAGGTCCCGCCCCCGCATGGTCGCTTCCAACGGCTCCTGCAATTCGTACGCCGATCCGATCGCGATCTTGATGTCCTCCGCGGTCCGCTCCCCCAAGAGAAGCTTGAATTCGTCCCGCGCGAAGCGGATGATATCTTCATTCAATTTGTCGCCCGCGATCTTCAAGTTCTTCGAGATAACGATGCCGCCGAGCGAAATGACCGCGATGTCGGTCGTGCCCCCGCCGATGTCGACGACGAGCGACCCGACCGCCTCCTGCACCGGCAGCCGCACGCCGATGGCGGCTGCCATCGGCTCCTCCACGAGATACACTTCACGGGCACCGGCATTGCGCGCGGCGTCCTCGACCGCGCGCTTTTCCACTTCAGTGACGCCGGACGGGATGCCCACCACCACCCGCGGCCGCGCAAAGAGGGAAAAAGAATCCTCGTGTACCTTGCGGATGAAGTATTTGAGCATCTCCTCGGTCACTTCGAAATCCGACACCACTCCGGCAACCAGCGGACGCGTGGCCACGATCTGCGCGGGCGTCCGTCCGACCATACGCTTGGCCTCCCCGCCGATCGCGACGATCTGGCCGGTCTTCTGATTGACCGCGACTACCGAGGGCTCGTTGGACACGATCCCCCGTCCCCGCACATAGACAAGGGTATTGGCCGTACCAAGGTCAATGCCGATGTCTTTCGAAAAATAGCTGAAGAGGCCGTTGAACATCATTTCTGCGTTTGAGATGGTTAAGAAACCCCTTATTCTGCTGCAATCGCATAATTTCGGCTGCGGCTTTGTCCGTCCTACTCGCCGGATATTGGGC
>CAYIEG010000083.1:0-2773 GCA_964362375.1 uncultured Candidatus Saccharibacteria bacterium | reverse complement strand
GACCCACTCCGGAGCGTCCATGTATTGCTTTTCGCTTTCGTCCTGAAGCGCGGTCGAAATTTGGCCTCCGATGATGTCACACAGATAATACAGGAGAAGCGAATGAACATATTGTCCGCTCGAGTGCATCTTAAAAAATGACGTCTCGCACGTTACGAGGTTGCCAACCCGCACGTCCATGCCGGTTTCTTCATTCACCTCGCGTATGAGCGCTTCTTCGGCGGTTTCGCCAAGCTCGATCCCGCCGCCCGGGAAGTCATAGCCGTCCCACTGTTTTGAGAGAAATATCCGGTTGTCTTTGATGATTACTGCGTATACCGAGGGTCGGAAGACCAGCTCATTCGCGGGAACGCTATAGGTATTGCCGTGGCGATCAGTGCAAGTGACTTTCTTTTCTGCTTTTATCGGGTTTGCCATTTTTGATCTCTTGAATAATCGCTCGCGAGAGCTCTTTTTCTTTCTTATGGAAGCTGTGATCGGCGTCTTTGATGATAATACCGCTGAATGCCGATGTCGAGGCCGCGTTTTCCCGGAAGATCGCCATAATGTCCTGCATGGGCCGGTCAAGATATTGATCGCGCGAACCAAAGATGACAACCAGCGGGATGTGCACGCTCCGCAATTCTTTCCACCGCGCTTTGGGATTGTGATACGGAAATACGTCTTCTGCTTCTCCTGGATGATACAAGCTCCAGAAGCGCTGGGCGGTATAGACGCCGTAGCGTTGCGGCATTAGGGCGTTTTTATTTTTCTTCAGGAGCCGTTTGGAGATTGCGAGGCCGGTGTCCAAATCCTTGAGTCCGGGAGGAGGATTCCAGCGGGCTCCCGCAATGTCGCTCACCGGCCCCAAGAGTACCAGCTTCTTCACCGAACGGTCGCGAGTTTTATAGATATAGTAGAGTGCCTTGTTGGCGCCGGTGGAATGCCCGGCCAAGACGATTTTGGTATAGCCTAGGCGCCGAGCAAAGCGGATCATGGCGCGGATGTCAAAGACGCACTTTTTGAATTCCTCGAAGCCCGCACCCGTCCACCCCTTTTCCTCC
Organism: uncultured Candidatus Saccharibacteria bacterium; assembly: GCA_964362375.1. GTDB lineage: Bacteria > Patescibacteriota > Minisyncoccia > Sungbacterales > HO2-52-23 > WO2-54-10. The sequence goes on along the minus strand of CAYIEG010000083.1, from coordinate 1,730 downwards.
CATGCTGCTGCGTCATGGCCGCGGGTATTGAATTTAAAATAGCCGATAGCGGCATTTCGACAGTCCGCGGCGAGTTCTTTGATCAGGGGCTGGCCGTTGTAGAACTTGGAACCGATGCCGTGGATATGGATAAGGGCAACTTTTGATTTTCTTTTGGGGAGTACTGTAATGCCGCTTAGTACCGTGCCGTCGCTAGTTCTGATGCGGGTGAGGAAGACGGGAATCATGGATTGCCGATTAATCCGATTGGTCCAATAGGACTTATAGGTTCAACCGTGGATATTCTTTTGCGAGCTCCACGATGTATCGTACCCCGACGCCCGATGCCCCTTTGGCGAGATATTCTGAATCTACGCTCGTCATGCGCGGCGCGATGTCAATGTGCGCCCACGGCGTCTGGTCCACGAATTGCTCGAGGAATTTTGCGCCGTGGATGGCGCCGCCGTAGCGATCCTGTTTGGCAATGTTGGTGAGGTCGCCGAAGATTCCTTTTATGTCGGCAAGGTATTCGTCCCAGAGCGGCAGGGGCCAGACGTAGTCGCCGGACTGCCGGCCGATCCGGACGAGCGGATCGGTGAGGGCATCGCGGTTGGTGAAGAGGGCGGAGCAATAGTTGCCGAGGGCCACATGCGCCGCACCAGTGAGCGTCGCAAAGTCGGCGATGAGCCCCGGCTTGTAGCGGAGGGCGTAAGTGAGGGCGTCGGAAAGAATCACCCGCCCTTCCGCGTCGGTATTTAATACCTCGATGATTTTGCCGGAGAGTGATTTGAGGAGATCGCCCGGCCGGTAGCTCGAGCCCGAAGGCATGTTTTCCACCGCCGGGATGAGGCCGACGACATTGACCGGCAGTTTCAGACGGGCGATCGCGGCGATGCCATGGATCACCGCCGCGCCGCCGGACATGTCCATGTGCATCTCGTACATGTACTGCTCCGGTTTCAGATTGATCCCGCCGGTGTCGAATGTCACTCCCTTGCCGGCCAGTACCAGCGGCTTTTGATTCTTGGGTCCGTTGAGATATTCCAGAATGATGAATTTGGGCTTTTCGCTCGATCCGCGCGCGACGCCGAGCACCCCGCCCATACCCAGTTTCTTGATTTCCGGCTCGTCGAGGATCTTCACTTTCACGCCGGTCTCTTTGGCGATTCTAACTGCCGCTTCGGCGAGCAGAGCGGGCGTCATGTCGCTGCCGGGGGTATTGGCAAGCCCGCGCGTGGCGTTTATTTCCGCACCTATCAGGGTTCCTTGGGCAATTCCGTCCCGCAGGGTTCCGATGCGCTCGCGGTCGGTTCCGAGGAAAATCGTCTTTACTTCCGGCCAGCCATCTTTCGGCGCTTTCTTATACTTCGTGTATTCAAACTCGGCCATCAATGCATTCTCGGCAAACTGTTGGGCCGAGGCGGGGGCAGCGGCTGCGAATTCAGCGATTTTTTCAGCTTTGGCATAGCGGACAAAACGCCGCGCCAAAAGCGGCTCTTTCCGCTCGTTCCATTTCGCCTGTTCTCCCAAGCCGAAAAGTACGATCCGTTCCGGCCGACCCGCTGAGAGCCAGAGCGATTTTATCTCTCCTTCTTCTCCTTTGAAATTCTTTTTTGCAAATGCGGCGAGCGCCCGGCGCGCGCGGACGGGAAGGGCGGAAACGAGCCGGTCGCGGGCTACGGGGTATGAATCGAAGAGTGCCGCGAAAATGACTTTCTGGCGACCGGCATCAGCGAAGGAGAGCGGCGCCA
>CAYIEG010000082.1:0-2779 GCA_964362375.1 uncultured Candidatus Saccharibacteria bacterium | reverse complement strand
CCGCTCGCTTTCTCCCGCTCAAGCTCCGCCATGTACTCAACCCGCTTGGTGATCACCTTAAAGTTGGTCAGCGCTCCGCCGATCCAGCGCTCCACGAAATAGGGCATCCGCGTCCGTTCGGCGGCTTCCAAGATGGCTTGGCGGGCGGCAGGCCTGGTACCGACCAAAAGCACCAATCCGCCCCGCGCTCCGATCTCTTTCAGGAACGCCTCGGCGTTTGCAAGCGCCGCTTTCGTCAAGGTCAAATCGAGCACCGAGATCGTGTTGCGCACCCCGAAAATATACTTTTTCATCGACGGGTGATCCTTGGTTTTGGCATGCCCAAGATGCACCCCGGCCTTCATCAGCGCTTCAAGCTCCGCATCCGCAACGGGTGCGGGGGCTGAAACGTTGTTTTCCGCTGTCATAAGCGTTTCTTCCATAGTATAGAACTATACCAAATACCCCCTTCCCTGACAAGTCCGTAGAAAACATTGTGTTTTTACCGAACGCATGGTATCATTTTGGCATGAAAAAGGATACGCATCCCGCATACTACCAGGCAACTGTGCGCTGTGCCTGCGGCAATGCCTTTACCGTCGGCTCGACCAAAAAGGAGCTGGAAGTCGAGATTTGCTCGGCGTGCCACCCCTTCTATACCGGCGGCTCCAAGATCGTAGACACCGCCGGCCGGATCGAGCGCTACAAGGCGCGGCTCGCGAAAAAGAAGAAGTAATACGGGTATGAACGCCGATCCCCGCGCACAGCGCAAAGAGGAGCTTGAGCGGCTGTTGAGCGATCCTGCGGTACTCGCCGACCACCAACGCGTCAAAGAACTCTCGATCGAATTCTCCCGCCTCGAAAAAGAGCTACCGCGTACTGCACAACATACCCCTTCCTTGCAAGGGATTATTTTAGAAGTTCGCGCGGGCGTCGGAGGCGGAGAAGCAGCGCTTTTTGCAAAGAATCTTTTCGAGATGTACCAGCGCTTTGCCGCCAAGCGCGGGTGGCGCATGGCGATCCTGGACGAATCGCGGAGTGACCTGGGCGGCTACAAGGAAATGACAGCCGAGATCCACGGGGAAGGGGCCTACGAGACGCTGCGCTGGGAATCCGGGGTCCACCGCGTCCAGCGCATACCCGAAACCGAGAAGTCCGGCCGCATCCATACGTCTACCGCGTCGGTCGCGATCCTGCCCCAGGCCAAAGAAACCGATATCGAGGTCCGGCCGCAGGATATCAAGATAGAATTCTTCCGCTCATCGGGCCCGGGAGGACAGAACGTGAATAAAGTGGAGACGGCGGTCCGCATTTATCACCTTCCCACCGGCCTCATCGTGACGAGCCAGGAGTCGCGCTCCCAGCAGAAAAACCGCGAGCAGGCCATGACCGTACTCCGCTCAAAACTCCTTGCCGCACGGCGCGAGGCGGAAGTGTCAAAAGCCGCCGCGGCGCGGCGGGAGCAGATCGGCACCGCCGACCGTTCGGAGAAAATCCGTACCTATAACTTCCCGCAGGATCGGGTCACTGACCACCGCATCAAGAAATCATGGCACCACATCGAATCTCTCATGGCAGGAAATTTGGAACCGATTATAGAGGCATTCCGAACCTGAAAATAAACTAGAGTGTCCGGTCTATATCCCGCGCAAGCGAGATAATCCTGCTTGCGTAGGAGCGGCAAATGTAGCGCGAGCAATTCGGCTGTCCGGAAAGATAGGTCTTTGCCGCGCGCGTCTCCCCTGCCGAGGTCTGAGACTTGGCGCCCGCATCGGCGAGGAAAATGGCAGCCGCGGTAAACGCATCCTCCGGGCTCCACGGGCTTGGAGGCTGGTGCCCGGTAAGCCGCGCCACTCTTGATTCAAACCCGAGCCAGGTCGTCGGCAGAAATTGCGCTGGCCCCATGGCTCCGCCGCATCCGTAGCTCGGGCGGCGCGACACCGGCATCTGGTCCGGATCCAAATTCAACTTGCCCGTAATCACAAAAAAGGCGTTTTTCTCGGCTTCTGCGCTCTTGCGCTTCCCGATATTGATATAGCAGTCATACAGGTCCCGTTTCCAGTTGCCGGTCCCGAGATTGGTACCGACGCTGATGACGCCGTCTTCAAATTGTTTTCCCGTCTCGACCTCGAGCAGGGCGAGCAAAAACGCGGTGCGTATCCCGGCGCGCTTGGCCGCCTGGTCCGCGAGCCGGACTGCCTCTTCCGCCGTGATGCCGGTCCGCTCCAGATAATAGAGCTGGGTCTTGAGCGTCGCGATATCGCGCTTCTTTGATTTCAAGAGCTCCTGAAAAATCGCCTCTTTCCCTTTTGTCAGGCGAAGCAGCTCATCCTTTTCCTTCTTTTTCTGGGCGAGAAAACGGCGCTCTACTTCCTGGAGGGACTTGAGCGCCTGCTGTTCTTCCTCGATCTCTTCCAGCTCCGCTTTCTCCTGCTCCAGCGCCACCCGATCCTCTTTGAATACCCCCAACGCCTCCTGGATGTTGGACTGCACCCGCTCAAGACCATGAAGCGAACTAAAAAAGTCGGAGAGGGACTGGTGCTTTAGGAGGATCGCAAGCGCGCTGTCTTCCTCCTGCATCGAGAGGAGAAACAGGCTCCCGGCAAGCGCCCGGCGGCTCTTCTCGATCCTTTGCGTCAGCACCGCGATACCGGCCGACTTCTGCTTGATCTCGATACCGGTTTTTTTCAGCGCAAGAGTGAGCCGCCGGATTTCGAGCTCCCGGCGCTTCACTTCCGTATCAATGGATTTTACTTCATTCGAAAGACTGCGCTTCTCTCCCTGGATCTGCTGGAGATTG
>CAYIEG010000081.1:0-2814 GCA_964362375.1 uncultured Candidatus Saccharibacteria bacterium | reverse complement strand
ACTTCACATTCGCATCGGCTTGGAGCGTCTCGCTCCAAGCCATTTTCTTTTTGGAAAGATATGCCGCCGCGGCGATCATGAGCGCGTTGTCGCCGGTGAGCGAGGGGTGGGGAACAAGAAATTTTGCATCGGGGATTTCTTTTTCGAGGGCGGCCGGCAGGGCGGCGCGCAGCGCCGCGTTCGCCGCGACTCCCCCGCCGACGAGGACGGTTTTGGCGCGGTAGGCCTGCGCCGCCCGGACGGTCTTTTTGACGAGCACATCCACCGCGGCTTTTTCAAATGAAGCCGCCACATCGGCTTTTATCTTCGTAGAGTACTTAGTACTATACAGATCGCGCATTAAGTAGAGGACTGCGGTTTTCAGGCCGGAGAAGCTGAAATCGTAATCTTTGGTATTGATCATCGGGCTCGGAAGCGGATATTTCCGGGGATCGCCTTTTTGGGCAAGCCGCGAGATGTGCGGGCCGCCCGGATATTCGAGGCCGAGGATCCGCGCGACTTTGTCGAACGCCTCCCCTGCCGCGTCATCGCGCGTCTCGCCGATGATTTTGAATTTACCATGCCCCCGCATGAGCACAAGCTCGGTGTGCCCTCCGCTCACCAGAAGCGCCAGAGCAGGGAATTTTAAACTTGCAACATTAAACTTTAAAATCTCTATTCCGCTCTTCTGCAGAAGAGCGGAATAGAGATGCCCCTCCATATGATTTACCGGAATGAGGGGCTTATTCCAGAGACACCCGAGCGCGCGCGCAAAATTGATCCCGACCCAGAGGGCGGGCGCCAAGCCCGGGCCGTATGTTACCGCAATCGCGTCAATGTCCGGAGCCGTAACCGGCAGGACAGATTTTTTAAAATGCTTCAGCAATTCCGGCTCTCGTTCGAGTATCTGCTCGATCTTCCGGGTTTTGGGCTGTGGTTTTGGGTTTTGGGCTTTGCGTTTTACGGTTTTTGAACCGGCTTGGGCAAGGACTTTTATAAGAATCGGCACCAGATTCTTCTGGTGCTCTCTTTTGGCAAGATTCGGTACCACTCCCCCGAATTTGGCGTGCAGTTTGGCCTGTGAGGAGACGAGATGGGAGCGGACAAGTACGCGCGGCGTTTTTGCCCGACCGGAAAATTCCGCAAGCGCGACTCCGGTTTCATCACAGCTGGTTTCGATGGCAAGAATCTTCATTTTATGGTTCTTCGGCCAGCAGCACTTCGCCGGTTGCCAAATTCCGGTATTTCTTCATCAGCTTATGGATGGTCTGGCGGTGGGTTTCGTAGTCCTCTCGCAGCACATAGCAGTCGGCGATGTACAGATCGCGGCGATACTGCTTGAGGATGAAGGAGTAATCGTCTAGTGAAGCGGCCGATACCGCCCCCAGCTGCCGCCGGATCACCGCGATGGGAAGAGCCGCAAGGCCGAAGAGGATGAGTCCCTGCCGTCCGCGCGGGGTCTGGGCGCGGCTGTCGGGAAGATCGAGAAAGCGCTTGTAAGAAGGGTGCAGAAAGGAGCGGATGCGGTGCTTTGCAAATTCGCGCCGGAGCGCCTGAAACATTTTCTCCGCGGCCCGGCGGTCGTCCCAGACGCGCGCAATCCTTTTGGCCGGGGTGCGGGATGTCAGGAGTGAAGACCATGAGTGCCGTGAGCGGGCGGCCGCGCGGGAGAGCGCTTCCCAAAGCGTCGTGTCGCGGAGGGCCGCAAAGAGTTCCGGCTCTGCGGGGATGGTATAGGCGATCTCCCCTTCCGTAATCGCTTTTTGAAAATAATATTCAAAGCACTTGGCGGTTTTGTGCATATAGACCTGGCTGTACATATGGTAGCGGGCGAAGAGATAGTGCTCGAGCGCGTGGATGCCGGATTCCTGGATCGCGAGGAAATATTTGTCGTCCAGCTCGACCGTCCCGAGGTTGGAAATGAGCCAATCCAGATCGAATTGCCCGTACGGCACGCCGGTGAAATACGAATCGCGGAGCAGATAGTCCATGCGATCGGCGTCGAGGTTGCTCGAAATGAGCGAGCGCGCGAGCGCGTGGACGCTTTCGGAGTTGATGCGCGGGGAGAACCGGCGCTCCCATGCGGGCGGGATTTTTATGCATTTGGGGTGGATGAGGGACGCAATGATCGCGGCTTCTTCCGTATCGAGCAGCGCATTGCGCTCGGCGGCGAGGCGTGCGATGAGCGCCACGCTGTAGTCCTCGTGGGTCGCTTTGCGCGAGGCGTCTTTTGCCGAGAGCCACTCGCGCGGAAGTGAGAGCGCTGTAACCGGCGGCATGGCCAGTTCGGCGCTATGGGAAAACGGGGCGTGCCCCATGTCGTGCAGCAATCCCGCCAGGCGCAGGATTTCCATAAGGAACTGTTTTTCCGCGGGGTTGAGAATCCGCGCGAGCACCGAGGATGACGTATTGAAGAGTACCTCCTCTGCCAGGCGTCCCGCGATGTGCGCGGTGCCGATGGAGTGCGAGAAACGGTCATGCGTGGCCGAGGGGTAGACCAGCGGCACAAATCCCAGCTGACGCACATGGCGCAGCCGCTGGACATACGGGTGGTCCAGCAGGGTCTGCTCGCGGTCCGTGACGATGATCCGCTTGTGGATTGCGTCTCTGATTTCGAGCGAAGCCATGGTGGAGTGTTACGCGCGCTCGGCGCGCTCGAGCGTCAGGAAGGTATACGGATGCGGATTGGCGTCATCCGCGGGATGCGCTTGGCGGCCGACCGTGATCCACTCGGTGTCGTCGAGCGGGGGGAAGCGCGCATCGCCCGCAAATTCCGCATCAATAATGGTAAGGTAGATGCGCCCGGCCTGCGGAAGAAATTCTGTAAATATCTCT
>CAYIEG010000080.1:0-2831 GCA_964362375.1 uncultured Candidatus Saccharibacteria bacterium | reverse complement strand
GGCTTCACCCTGCTCGAGATGATCATCTCGATCGGTATTTTTTCCGTATTGGTCGTCGCGGCGATCGGGGTGATGATCGGCGTCTCCAACGCCCAGCTCAAAGCCGCCAATATCCAGGCGAGCCAGGATAATATCCGCTATAGCGTGGAGCTGATGACCAAAGAGATGCGGACTGGATCGCAGTATGCCCTGCTTGAAATTTGCGGGGCCCGCCTCGGAGAGGCAATCAGTTTCTCGACATCCGGCGGGGTGAGGCGGATATATTATCATGATCATGCGAGGATGACGATCATGCGGCTGGGCGACAGCACGGACTGCGGCGTGGCCACGCAACTGCTCTCTGAAGAGGTCGGGGTGGTGAATCTGCGATTCCGTATCGGGGGGGGCGCTCCGGGCGCCCAAGACGGCCAGCCGTGGGTCAGTGTGGCGCTCTCCGTCCGTTCGCAGGGGCCGAAAGAAGCGCTGGAATCGCAGATGGATCTGCAAACCATGGTGGTGCAAAGATACAGGGACCAATAATGTCAAAATACAGAATCAAAAAATTAAAATCCAGAAATCGCGGCATCACCCTTTTGCTGGTCATTGTCTTGCTCTCGGCAATGCTTTCCATCGGGGTGGGCATCTTTAACGTGGTCTTCGGAGAATTGAGGATTTCCGGAGAGGTGAACGATTCGTTCCGGGCGCTCTACGCCGCCGATCAGGGGATCGAGCGTACCCTGTATCTGGACCGGCAGGAAGATACCATCTGTCCGCTCGTCCAGGGGATTGATTGTTTTGTGCTGGCGGATGTACCGGTGCAGTCCGGCGGCAGCTACGGCGTACGGGTTTCCAAGCAGGGCGGTGTGACCGACATCGTAGTTGCCGGGCAGAACCGTGAGGGCGCCAACCCCGGCCGGGTAGTGAAGCGCGGATTTCAAGTGACGTATTAGACCAATCAGTCCAATTGGACTGATAAAATCATCTATGCTTTTTTCAACTCTGGCGCAATATCTGGAAAAATTGGAGAAGACGGCGTCGCGGAATGAGATAACCAAAATTCTCGCCGAGGCTTTGGCGCGCGCGGGCGGGGAGGAGATCAACGAAATGTGCTACTTACTGCTCGGGGAGCTCGTGCCCGCCTACCGGGGAATTGAATTCCAAATCGCGGAAAAGATGATGATCCAGATCCTTGCTTCCGCCTACGCCCGCCCGCCGGCGGAGGTGGCGCGCGCATACGGACAGGCAGGGGATCTGGGGGATTTGGCGCATGGTCTTGCCGCGCGCGCGCGCGGCAGGGAGCGGGCGCTTTCCGTCGGAGCGGTGTACCGCCGGCTGATGGAAGTTGCAGTGGAAAAGGGCGACGGGAGCCAGGACCGGAAAATCGCATCCATGGCGGCACTCTTCGCCGATCTCGACCGGCTCTCGGCCAAGTATGTCGCGCGGATTCCGGTGGGAAAGCTGCGCCTCGGATTTTCGGATGCCACGATTCTGGACGCCTTGTCGCTCATGGCCGTAGGCGACAAATCAGCGCGCAAGGAGATCGAACACGCGTACAATATCACCGCCGATATCGGCCTGATCGCCGCTCGTCTCAAAGCGGGAGGCCTCGCGTCGCTCCGCCGGCTCCAAGCGCGTCCGGGGACCCCCATCCGCGCCTCACTGGCCGAGCGTCTTTCAAAGATCGAGGAAGTGATTGCCAAGGCCGGGCCAGAAGTCGGCGTGGAGCAGAAGCTCGACGGCCTCCGCACGCAGATCCATATGTGGGAGGAAGAGGGAGAAAAACAGGTGGCGCTTTTTTCACGGAATCTGGAAAATACGACTCATATGTTCCCCGAAATTACGCGGGCGGCGCAGAAGCTGAAAGTAAAGAGCGTCATTCTGGACGGCGAAGCGATCGGGTACAACCCCAAGACCGGGAAATTCGCGCCGTTTCAGGAGACGATCCAGCGCAAGCGCAAGCACGACATCGAGGAATTCGCCAAAAAAATTCCATTGAGCATATTTGTGTTTGATGTATTATATTGTAACGGGAAGCCGTTGCTGGATAGGCCGTTTCTCGAGCGGCGCAAGGTGCTGGAACGGATTTTTCCGGCGGGCCGCAGGGCAGATACGATCTGGCTTACCGCGCACCTGACGACGTCTGACCCCGCCGAGATCTCCAAGGAGCTGGCCAAGAGCGTGGCGGCGGGGCTCGAAGGGCTGGTGGTGAAGAACCTGGCCTTGCCGTATGAGCCCGGCAGCCGGGGGTTCCACTGGATCAAGATCAAGGCGACGACCGCGGCGCTGGGAAAGCTTCGGGCGGGTTCGGCACCCGGGCTTCCCGACACGGTTGACTGCATCGTGATGGGGGCCTACCGCGGCCGGGGGAAGCGGACTCAATTCGGCGTCGGCGGGTTCCTCCTCGGCGTGCGCGGGAAAGACGATCGGTACTATACGATCTCGCGCCTGGGCACCGGCCTGTCGGATGCGGATTTACGCGAGGCGTACCGGAGGGTGCGCTCGCTCGCGGTGCGAGAAGCGCCGTCCCAGTATGTCGTGGAAAAGGAGTCAGCGCCCGATACATGGGTGCGCCCGGCGCTTGTCGTCGAGATACTGGCGGATGAGATTACGCTCTCGCCGCGCCACACCGCCGGGAAAAAGAAAGAGGGGCGGGGCTATTCCCTCCGCTTCCCGCGGCTGGTACGGATCCGGGACGATAAAAGGCCGGAGGATGCGACCGCGGTGGATGAAATCGCCGCGATGTATCGGCGCCAAAAGACCGCATCAAAATAATTTTATGGGAATTTCAAGCAAAGACGTCCGTCAGATCGCGCATCTTGCGCGGATTGCGCTCACCCAAGCCGAAGAAGAAA
>CAYIEG010000079.1:0-2872 GCA_964362375.1 uncultured Candidatus Saccharibacteria bacterium | reverse complement strand
GAGAGCGGGAGCGACCATGCCACGGTGTCGGGCGGTCATTCCATAAGGATGTGACAGAAATATACGATTGACCAGCGGGACAATGCGGATGGATTCTCGGATGTGTCAATGACTTCGTGCCAAAGCGGTTTGAGGAGGTCGTTGGTGAGCCGCGCCGCCTTGTCTCCGAAGAAGATGAGGGCGGTGCGTGAACGGGGCTGATAGGGATGTGTTTCGCGGGCAAATCGGAGCCCCGGCCGTTCCTCCGCGATGTGGATCGTAAGGAACGATTTATCAATATGTCTTTTTCCGATGACCGGCTTGATCCGGGCCGCTTGCAGGTCGTAGGAGAGGAGCCGCAGGACGCTTGTGGTTACTGCGGGCGCCGCTCCCACCCGCTCCGCAAATTGATATCCGTGTATGCGTGAATCGAGCGCGCGCGCGATCATCCGACTGGTCGCGGCGCATTGGCGATGGAGTTCGGAAAGCGTATGCATGATCCACACGCGGTAAAGATCTACTGATACGCCTTTTCGATGGAGGCGCGGGTGGAGCCGGTATCGGTAGTGAAAGCCCTGCTTGATATCATCGAGAATGCCGTTCTGCAGGGTTCCTGTTCTGCGGAAGTAGCCGTCATCGGGGTCTCCGGCCCCCTCCACGTCTATGGTCCAGCCGTCTTTCACTTCTTGGGGTTCGTCGAGGAATTGGTTCCATCCCTGTAAGGCGCCGGGGACATGGACATGCGAGAAGGGGATAACGGCGTAGCGATCATTGAGCAATTTCTCAACTGCCGAATGCGTGATTTGCGAAACCCGGAATGCCATGAAAATATCCTCCCGCGTAAATGGAGTAAGTGCCTCTCGTTGGTTTTCAATGTGCGTTTCGTCTCTGACACAACGATAGCGTTTAGAGAGAGAGAGAGTCAAATGTGTGGTGGGGATAACTTTGAAAATGTTGCGGGGATGAAAGATGTGTGGTAGCGTTTTCGCATGCCGATAGCCCGAGGAAAAGAAAGAATGCGGAGCCGGACGGCGAGGATGATCGCTGCCGGTTTTTTGTTCGCCGGGGTGCTCCTTGCCATCTTCGGCGCTCCGCAGTATGCGGTCCGCCTCTCGGACGCGGCGGGTATCCCGTTCCTTCGCACCCCGCTTGAAGCGTTGCAATCGAAATTTCCATTCCGTCTCGGTCTCGATATTCAGGGCGGGACCCATCTGGTCTACCGGGCGGATATCGCGGCGGTCGCTCCTGCGGACCGGGACGGCGCAATGGAGGCGCTGCGCGATGTGATTGAGCGCAGGGTGAACCTCTTCGGCGTCGCGGAACCGATCGTACAGGTGGAAGAATCGGGCGATGAGCGGCGCCTCATCGTAGAGCTTGCCGGGATTCGCGACGTGGGGGCGGCAATCCGGCTGATCGGCGAGACGCCCTATTTGGAATTCCGCGAAGAGCGTCCGCAAGAAGAACGGGAAGCGATTCTTGAGGCGCAGCAGAAGGGGGAGCGGCCGCAAGAGGATCCGTATTTCATCCCGACTCCTCTGACCGGCCGCTTCGTCAAGCGGGCAACGCTCGATTTTGACCAGACGGGATTCCAGCCCTTTGTGGCGCTTGAACTTACCGACGAGGGCGCCAAAATCTTTGCCGAACTTACGAAAAAGAACATCGGCAAGCAGCTTGCGATCTACTTGGACGGCGTTGTCATTTCGGCGCCTGTCGTGCAGGAGGAAATTACCGGGGGCCTCGCACAGATCAGCGGCAATTTCACTCCCGAATCGGCGCGCGAGCTGGCCGGGCGCCTCAATGCGGGCGCCTTACCGGTGCCGATTACGCTCATCGCCCAGCAGTCGGTCGAGGCGTCCTTGGGCCGCGAGTCGCTGGCGCGTAGCGTCATGGCGGGGATCATCGGCCTTGTTGCGGTCGCGATTTTCATGATTCTCTGGTACCGGCTTCCGGGACTGCTCGCAGTCGTCGCACTCCTTATCTATGTCGCGACGGTCCTGGCCATATTTAAACTTATCCCGGTGACGCTTACGGTTGCGGGCATTGCCGGGTTTATCCTGTCGATCGGCATGGCGGTGGATGCCAATGTCCTTATTTTCGAGCGGATGAAGGAGGAATTAGAGAAAGGCAAAGCGCTCGACGAGGCGACCCGCGAGGGATTCGGCCGCGCGTGGACTTCGATCCGCGATTCCAATGCATCGAGCATTCTCACTTCCGCGATTCTCTACTGGCTCGGCACGAGCGTGGTGCAGGGGTTTGCCCTGACGCTTGGCATCGGGATTCTGATTTCGATGATTTCGGCGATCACGGTCACGAGGACACTGCTCTTTGCGGCCATGACGCCGCGCGTCCAAAGACTGCGCGGGTTTTTCCTTACCGGTTTTTCACGTTTATGAATATAATCGGGCATAAATATATTTTTCTTGCATTTTCCGGTGCGCTCGTCCTTGCGAGCGTTGCGGCATTGAGCGTCTGGGGATTGCGTCTCGGCATTGATTTTACGGGCGGTTCGCTCCTCGAGGTTGAATTTTCCGGCGCGCGCCCAAGCGCGGAAGCAATGCGAGAGAGCGTCGCGAAGCTCGATATCGGCACGGTGGCGATACAGCCGACGGGCGAACGGGGGGCGATCCTGCGCTTCCGCCATGTGGACGAGCCGACGCATCGGGAAATTCTCGTCCATCTCGCCGCCCTGGATCGAGAGGCCCCAGGATTTGCGGAAAAAGGGGGATTGGTGGAAAAACGGTTTGATACGATCGGCCCCACGATCGGCGGAGAGCTCCGGCGGCGGGCGCTTGCGGCACTCGGCCTCGCGATCGCGGTCATCATCCTCTATATCGCCTTGGCATTCCGCCATGTGTCCAAGCCCGTCTCGTCGTGGAAATACGGTATTGTCGCG
>CAYIEG010000078.1:0-2896 GCA_964362375.1 uncultured Candidatus Saccharibacteria bacterium | reverse complement strand
TATAGGATTTGGGGTGTTCCTCGTAATAGCCGCCGTGTTTGTGTTTTTTATACTGCCGGCAGCACCGTGGCGCCGGTTGCGCCATGGGATGACATGGGGCAAGTGGTTGGAATGGTTATAGTCGCCGGAGTATTTTTTGTATTTATGTACCGCGAGGAGATCGTGAATTTCCTCCGGCGCCGAATAGGGTGATGCCGGCCGTGAGCTTCTCCGGTATGCGTATGCAATCCGCCGATCCTCTCAAGGATCGGCATTTCTTTTTTTGCGCCCAGCGTAGTATGCTCTAGGGAAAGCAGCTGCTTTTTATGATTCTGTCTCTTGAGGGAGCGGTTGTGTTCAAAGGAGAGAAATTTGCCGTGGTGGAAACCGGCGGAGTTGGCTATCGCGTGTTTGCCGGGCCAGATACACTCCAGAAAATACCAGAAAAAGGGGCAAAAGTCAAATTGTGGACCCACCAGCACGTGCGTGAAGATGCGCTCGATCTTTACGGATTTCTTCACTATGCGGAACTCGAACTCTTTGAGATGCTGATCGGCATATCCGGCATCGGGCCCAAGAGTGCCTTGGGGATTCTGGCGATCGCTCCGGTAGATACATTGAAAAAAGCAATTGCGGCGGGCGATACCTCGTATTTGACGCGGGTCTCGGGCGTCGGGCGCAAGACCGCGGAAAAAGTCGTGCTTGAATTGAAAGAAAAAATGGCGGGGCGCGGTGTCTCTGTGGATGCGCCGGAATTGAAAGAGGAAGCGGATGCGATTGAGGCGCTGGTCGCACTCGGTTATTCCCAGCGCGAAGCGCGCGAGGCATTGAACGGCGTGCCGGCGGAGACGACCAGTGTGGAGCGGCGGGTCAAGGCCGCGCTGCGGGGGCTCGGGGGGAAGAAATAAAGAGAAGGAAAGTAAGATATCCTCATGCCCTCTTCTTTTCTGCAATCTCCGGAGTGGGAGGAATTTCAGCGCTCGCTCGGGCGCGCCACATCGCGCGAAAGCGGCATCCTTTTTATTCGGCACCTTCTGCCGATGGGGCGGCATTATCTTTACTGCCCCCGGCCGGTCGTGAGTGCTGAGCGCCTCATGCGCGCCCAAGTGGCGGCTCGCGCGGGAGGCGCGGTGTTTTTAAAAATAGATCCGTCAGAAATCTCGTTCTCCTCCGTGACGCAGGCACCTGCCGGACGGACGATCCAGCCCCGGCAAACCGTCGTCATGGATCTGACCAAGTCAGAGGAATCGCTCTTGGCGGCGATGCACGGGAAGACGCGCTACAATATCCGGCTGGCGGCACGGAAAGGGGTTTCGATCAGGCAGGGTAGATCGAGAGCGGGAGAGGTCGAGACCTTTTGGCGTCTCCTGCAGGAGACCGCCGCGCGCGACGGGTTCCGGACGCACCCCCGCGCGTATTACGAGAAACTGCTTGCGGTCAATTCCGATCGGTTTTCCAACGAGCTTTTCTTTGCCGAATATAACGGCAATCCCGTTGCGGCCGCGCTGATAAATTTCTATCGCGATGGCGCGTCGGGAGGGTGCGCGACGTATCTTCACGGCGCATCAAGCCGGGAGTATAAAGAAGTGGCCGCACCCCAGCTTCTCCACTGGCATATCGTAGAGGAAGCGAGGAGGCGGGGATTTTATTCGTATGACTTCTGGGGCATTGATGCCGCGCGCTGGCCCGGGCTGACGCGGTTTAAACAGGGGTTCGGCGGGGCCGCGGTGACCTACCCGCCGTCGATCGAGATCGCATACCGCCCGGTGTCGTATGCGGCCTACCGCTTATGGAAACGATTTTGGCGAAGATAAAACGGAATATTCCCGAGCCGGCGGCACGACTGCTCCGGCCGCCTTATCATCTGCTGCTCGCCGCCGTGGCGGTGTCTTGGTATCGTTTTCCATCCCGCCGCCTCATCGTCATCGGCGTGACCGGCACCAAAGGGAAGACGACGGCGGTCGAGCTGCTCCATGAGGTGCTCTCTTCATCCGGCGCGAAAGTCGCGTCGGCTTCGTCGCTCCGGTTCCGGATCGGAGAGGAGGAAACGCCCAATACCCTCAAGATGACCATGCCGGGCCGCTTTTTTCTGCAGGGATTTCTGCGCCGCGCGGCGCGGGAGAAGTGCCGCTGGGCAGTGATCGAAGTTACCTCGCAGGGTGTCGCGCAATTCCGCCACCGCTTCATCCGCTTTTCCGGGGCGCTCATGACGAATGTAGCGCCCGAGCATATCGAGGCGCATGGGAGTTTCGAGCGGTATCTGCGCGCCAAGCTCGATCTTTTCTGGCGCCTGCCCAAAGACGCGGTGGCGGTGATCAATCGCGATGATCCCCGGTGGAGCCGATTCGCGGCTTCGACCCGGGCGCACCGCGCCTTCTATTATAGAGAGGGGATTACGATCAACGGAAAGCGCTGGGAGGTCAGAGATCTTGTGATCGGGCCGGACGGGATTGCCTGCGAGATCGGAGGGCAATCCGTACGCTCCCTTCTCCTCGGCGAATTTAATTTTTATAATATTCTTGGGGCCGTGGCGATTGGCTTGGGCCAGGGGATTGCGCTGGAAAGGATTGCGGCGGGGATCGCGCGGCGGGCCCGGATCGAGGGCCGCATGGAATTCGTCACCCGGGATCCTTTTTCCGTGGTGGTTGACTATGCGCATACGCCCGATTCACTCAAAAACGTGTATACATTTTTGAGTGAAAGCGCAAAGCTCAAAGCGCAAAGCTCAAAACTGGTTTGTGTATTAGGGTCCGCGGGCGGGGGGCGCGACAGGTGGAAGCGGCCGGAGTTTGGCAGGATCGCGGCGGAATTCTGCAATGAAGTCATCCTGACGAACGAGGACCCGTATGACGAAAATCCGTTTACGATCATGGAGGAAATCGAAAGCGGATTCTCGCAAGCCCCCAGCCCCAAGCCC
>CAYIEG010000077.1:0-2903 GCA_964362375.1 uncultured Candidatus Saccharibacteria bacterium | reverse complement strand
TCCCGCGCTTCTTTCCGCACGGCGGTTCCTTCCTCAAGCGGCAAGAGGTTTTTGGAAACAAGAATGTCTACGATTGTCTTAGCCACGGGTAATTATCTAAACGGCGAGAAAGGATTTGTCCGTCCGAGCGGCACATCCGGCTGGGGAATTTCTCTTGGCGCCTCGAGCTCGCGGAAAAAACGGTCCTGAAAAAGCGAGGTGTCGAGTTGCAGGCTCTTCAGCCGCCGGACCTCGGCAAGGGCTTTCGTGGATCGCGCCCGCTCCTGCACCTCGCTGCCGCCGGGGGTCTGGAAATAGCTATACCACGCATAGCCGATGACTACGATCATTATGAGCAAGAAAAAAGAAAATATAGTGCTTCGGTTCATAGGCGACTATTGATAGTACGTCTTTGCCTTTATCGAAAAATCCAACAGCTCCGCTTTCCCGCTGGCGCCGAACACGATTTCATCCACATCGATCAGCCGGAGATTCCGCTCGACGCTTGCCAAAAACTTTTTGAAGGAGTCGTAGGAACCGGAAATCTGTATGTTGAAAGGCAGTGTCTCGGCATCCTTCGATTCACGGGCAGGTGTCTGGGCGGAGACGGAGCCCGGTCTCGGCTGGGAGGGCCCGCCGCGCGCCGGCACTTCGGCTCGCTCGGTATCGGGGCTGACCAGATCAATGCGGCGAAGCGCCACGCCATTCTCAAGCGCCAGCGCCTCCATCGCGACCAAGAATTGCGAAGCGCTGGGGCCCTGCGGAAGAATGAGGTCAAGGCGCGTCAAATTGTCTTTGGTGATCGAATTGATGCGGTCGAGAAGCTGGTCGCGGTTGGCAATCAGTTCATCGAACTCCTTGCTGATTTCCTCCAATTCTCCCGCTTCCTGCCCGATGGTACGCGACCGCTGCCACTCGGGCCGCAGGAAAAAGAGCGCCATGACAATGGCAGCGGTGAAAAAGGCAATGGTGAGAAAAAGGCGTGACACGGTCAGAGTATGATTAGAAACCCTCTTTCATACGCGCTCTATTGGCGCAGGTGTAAAAGCGTCGGCTTAAATATCAGTGACAACTTGAACCCCACGAGGCCTTCGCTCGTAGCCGAGAGGCCCCCGAACTCTACCCTTTCAACCTGGGACTCGCGTTCGAAAATACCGATCTGTCTCGCGAGCACGCTGTAGCTCGCCGCTTCTCCCGACATGTCCACCTTCAGACTGTCGGCCGCGAAGTTAAAATTCAAAAACCGCACCTGGGGGTGCGAATTCGCTTCGATCACCTTGAAGACATTGGAAGTGAATACGTGATTTGCGAGGAGTCCCGTGACGCCCTTGAGCCGCCCTTCAAGCAAAGTGATCTGATTCAAAAGCTCCGGCCGCAAATTCTCTTCTTTTGCCCCGTTCTGTACAATAAATTCTTCCCGTCGCATCTCCTGCGCCCGATTGAGCACAAAAATGCCTCCGGTCGCAATCAATACCAGAATAAAGAGCCCGACGCCCGGGTAGAGAAGAAACGACGCGCCTTGCCCTGCCCGGAGCCGGTAGAAAGTCGCTTGCGGTTGTGAAAATATTTCGGCCATCTTCCTTTAAAATCTAAAATGAGCGTCCCGCTGCCGAAGTTGCGTTCCGCAGTTGCCGAAGCTGGACACTGCCGATATTGCAATTTCGGCACAGCGGGACTTTGCGCTCAACATCGGGCAATAATCGGCAGCGGTTTTCATCTTTGCTGAAGTGCATCTTCATCTCGGCGTGAATTCTCTTAATGCAGCTCCTGCCGCTGTTGAGAAATTCGGACCGATCTCGCTGAGGATCGGCTGGAGGAACGGCGGAGTGACGAGCCGCGCAAAGGGATTTCCCCGGGTCACCTCGAGTCCGAACCTCGATGCGGCGTACTCAACGATCCCTTTCAGGTGCGCGCCCCCGCCCGTGAAGTTTACGCGCTGGATTTTCCGCGGCGCCTTACGGTTGTATAACGCGATCAGCCGCGAAATTTCTGCAAACATGGTTTCTACCAAGGGCTCGATGACCGACGTGATCTCCCGCTCCTCTATCCGCTCAGAGAGCCCCACTTCGCGCTTGGCCGCTTCCGCCCGCTCGGCGCCCACCGCCAGCCCTCGCTCCAGCGCCCGGGTCAATTCATACGAGCCGCGGCCAATGGTATGCACCATCCGGATAAAGCCCTTATCGACAAAAGTAAGCGTGGTCGACTGATGCCCGAAATTGACAATCAGGACTGCGGTTTGCTCGTGCCCGACCAGCGAGCGTACCGTGCTGAAAGGCTCCACCTCCAGCGCCCGCAGGTTGATCGTGGCGGCCTGGGCCACGCGGCGGAACTTCTCGACCACTTCCCGCGGCACGGCAACGAGCAGCACCTCGATCTCTTCTTTTGCCTGCCTGTCCTCAAGTTTCATCCACTCCAGCACGACTTCCGAAATGGGAATCGGCACGTATTTTCGCGCTTCATACGGGATCGCCTGAGAAACCTCACCCTCAAGGGAGCGCGGGAAAGAGATAGTCGTAATAAACGCGGCAGTGGCCGGGACCGTGCAGATTACTTCGTTGGTCGTGACATTGGACTCCCGGAGCAGGTCTTTCACAAGCGCCCCGATATCCTGATCGAGGTAGTGAAGCGGCCCGCCGCCCCGACTCGCTTCCGGATGCGCAAGGTAGCCCTCGTTGCGAAGTTCCCCGTACGTTTCGAGGATCGCGCGCTCTGATTCGTACCGCAATTGTACCACCTTGCTTGAGTAGCTACCAATATGCAGGCCGATGACGCGGGAAGGCCTGGACGAAAGAAACGAGAACGAGAAACTGGGCTTGGCGAGCCTTTTAAGAAAGGAGAAACTTGCTACCACGCATCTATTATACCGTAATTATGCCACAGTGAGAGGAGGAGGACTTGCGAGTTATCCACAGTCCCGCTGCCGA
>CAYIEG010000076.1:0-2906 GCA_964362375.1 uncultured Candidatus Saccharibacteria bacterium | reverse complement strand
AGTACTTTATTCGCCGCATCAAGCTTGTATTCCTTGTACGTCATAGCCACTACTTCACCAATTCTAAAATTGCCATTCTGGCGCTGTCGCTCTTGCGCGCGCCGAGCTTAATGATCCGCGTGTAGCCGCCCGGGCGGCTGCCGATCTCCCCCGCGCGGAGAATGGCCTCGGCGGCAGTCCGCGCATTGAGGGATGAAGCAAGCGCGCGGCGGTTTGCAAGCGTCGGTGATTTTGCCCGTGTCAAATGCTTCTCCACGTACGGCCGCAATTCCTTGGCTTTGGCCTCGGTGGTTTTTATTCTCCCCAGCATAAAAAACGAGGCGGCCATATTTTTCAGCAATGCCCGTCTCTGATTCCGCTCTCTCCCGAATTTTCTCCCCTTTCGCAGATGCCTCATCGGATTAAATTTCGATATATCTATATGCCGAAATGTCGCGCTACGGCTTTAGCGTGATCCCAAAATTCCCCAGGGCTTTCTTGATTTCCTGTATCCCCTTTTCGCCGATCCCCTCGATCTCGCCCAATGCGGCGGTGCGCTTGCGCGAAAGCCCCCCGACGGTCTTGATGCCCGCCTCCCGCAGGGCGTTGAGCGTCCGGCTTGAAAACTTCAGATCATCAAGCTTCACCTTTAATATGTCGTTCTCCTTTTCGGAGGGTACGGCGGTTTCCTCGGCACCGGGTGCCATGCTTTCAATATCGGACAACTCCGGCAGCGGAACCGCAAACCCTTCCCGCAGCGCGGTAAACTGTCCGGTGAGGATCTCGGCGGCACGGGTAAATGCTTCGCGCGGGGCCAGCGACCCGTCGGTCACGATCGTGAGGCGGAGACGGTTGTAATCCGTCCTGTCCCCAACCCGCATATTTTCCACCTCGTAATTCACATGCCGCACCGGAGAAAACGCCGCATCGAGCGCCACGGTCCCCACCTCCACTTTTTCCTTTGACCGCGCCTCCACCGGCACATAGCCAAGGCCCGACTCCACCACCGCCTCGATCTGGAGCCGCGCCTTCTTCTCGGTGAGGGTGGCAATGTGGATATTGGGCGTCACCAGCTCAACTTGCGAAGGCATTTTGAAATCTTTGCCGGTGACTTCCCGCTCGCCGGCCGCCGAGAGGCTAATCGTAAAGGGGCCGTCTTCGTGCAGTTGAAACCGCAGCTGCTTGAGATTGAGTGTCAGATCGGTGATGTCCTCCATCATGCCTCCGATGGTCGAGAACTCATGTCCGACCCCGTCGATTTTTACCAGCGTCAACGCCGCACCCTTGAGCGAAGAGAGAAGCACACGCCGCAGGCTCGTGCCGATCGTGTGGCCGTAGCCCGGATACAGGCCCTCGATTTCAATCACCGCGCGATTGCCGTCTTCGAGCACTACGTTGGGTTTGGATGGAAGCGAGATCATAGGTCTAAATGCCGATATATCGATATATCACATATCGATATATCGATTCACGCGTTACCGCGAATAAAATTCCTTTATTTTTGTCACATCAAATGTAAGGCCCAGCTCCTCCCCTTCGGGAAGCCCTACCATTGTCCCGCGGCTCTGACCCTTGTCGAGGGTAAGCCAGCGGGGCGGCTGGATCGCGCGGAGTCGCTCGGTGAGAGCGGGTGAAGCACCCAGGCGCCCGGTCAGCGCCACCACATCTCCCTGTCTCACCGCATAGGAAGGAATGCTCACGGTTCGCCCGTTGACCGCGACATGGCCGTGGCCGACGAGCTGGCGTCCGGTTCTGCGCGAAGGCACCAAGCCCAGGCGCCATACGACGATATCCAGGCGCCGCTCAAGCAGGCGCATAAAATTCGCGCCGAAGATTCCCGTCTGCCGGGCTGCCGCCTCAACGTACCGCTTTATTTCCCTATCGTCAAGACCGTAGAAATAGCGGACTTTCTGTTTCTCCCGGAGCAATTCGCCGTATTCTGACCCTCCGCGCCCGCGGCCGCGTCCCTTGCGCTGCGGACCCGGCGGATATGCCCGGCGGACCGCCGCGCATTTGGGGCCAACGCAACGATCCCCTTTCAAGAAGAGTTTTTCTCCCAACCGGCGCTCCACCTTTTCCAATATCCTCGGCATCAGATTAAGTCGATGTTTAAATATTTAAATGTTTAAACATTTAAACTCTCCGTACCTTCGGCGGCCGCGGCCCGTTGTGCGGCAGCGGAGTGACATCCTTGATTGACACAAGATTCAGCCCGTGGTTGGCCAGTGCCCGCACTGCCGAGTCGCGCCCCGCGCCCACGCCGGATACCCGCACCGCCACCGCCGCGATTCCCGCCCGCTTGGCCTTGTCGGCGGCGATCTCCGCAACCCTGGCGGCCGCATACGGAGTTGCCTTCTTGGTCCCCGAAAAGCCGACTGAGCCGGCGGAAGACCATGCCAGCACATTCCCCCGGGCGTCGCTGACCGTAATAATCGTATTGTTGTAGGTTGCCTGGATAAAAGCAATTCCGGCAATAGCACGGCGGCCGGATTCGGCAGCTCCGGGTTTTGCCGCGGTTTTCAACTCTCCTTCACCAGCCTCCGCGCCTTTAGCGATGATACGTTTCTTGCCCATGGTCAATTAAAATACAAATAAGTGTCCCGCTGCCGAAATTGCGGCTGCTTTGCAGCATGTCACCCGTGGGACTGAAAACGCAATATCGGCAGGGACTTGCGCTCAACGCCGGGCAACGTCGGGAGAGGGACTGCCGACCTTGCAATTTCGGCGGCGTGACACTTGTCCCGTGGTTCGGAAAACTGCGGTTTGCAACATCGGCACCGGAGCGTTATGTCGGGCTTCCCGCCGGCTTCCTGCCCGACCCCATCGTGCGGCGCACGTTGCCCCGCCTGGTCCTGGAATTGGTCTTGGTACGTTGCCCCCGCACCGGCAGTCCGCGCATATGGCGCAACCCGCGGTATGCATTCAGC
>CAYIEG010000075.1:688-2907 GCA_964362375.1 uncultured Candidatus Saccharibacteria bacterium | reverse complement strand
ATCTCGACCGCTCCCTGCAATTGCAGATAGGTATTGAGCGGGACAACGGAGATTACCGTCTGTCTCAGCCAGTACGGTATCGCCCACGCCCACGCCGTAGGGTGCAGCACAAGGTCAATGCCGGAATAAAGATACATTGCCCCCAGCCCAAGGCGCAGAGGCCATTCGGGAGAGGATTTTGCAAAAACATTCATTGGGACACCACCGTCAGTTTTTCGATAAACTTTTTCTTGTCGAATCCGCCGGTAGCCCATAATTCGCCGTTCAAGACGATCCCGGGGGATGCGAAAATCATGTGCTTCTGCGCCATTGCCTGCCCTTCGGGCGTCAAGATATCCACTTTTTTATACGTCACATTCGGCCAGTTCTTCTCGATCGAGTGCCAAAATGCTTCAAACTCCTTGCAGATGTGGCATCCGGGCGAAACAAGTTCTTCAAGCACGACCTGCTTCATATTTATATTATATCACACGGCGCAAAAATAGTGTCCACAATCCCAGATCCCGCTGCGCGGACGGATAATAATTCCGTCAGACGATCGCGCGCAGAGACGCGCCGACCCCGTAGGCGATCACCGCCGCAAAGCCGCCGATCATGAGCATCTCGATACCGAGAAAAATCCATGACTGTTTTGAAACCCTAGAGCGCAGCGCCCCCACCACAAAGAGCACGGCCGCCGTACTGACAATCGCAGTCGTAAATGACGCGTTGGCGCCGAAAATAAGGTATGGGGCGAGGGGTACCGACCCCGCGACGATAAATGAAAGGACCGTCACGATGCCGCTTCGTATCGGGGATTCGGTTTCGGGCGCCGAGAGTTTCAGCTCCTTCCACATCATGAAATCCACCCAAAAGTCCTTGCGTGAAGTAACAAGCCGCGTCATCGTATTCAAATCTTCGCCCGCATATCCCCGTGCGGCCAGGATCGTACGCACCTCCTCGTATTCCTCCTCCGGGTGCTCCGCGACCTCGCGATGTTCCTCGGCTTCTTCTTTTATATAAAGATCCCGCTCGGATTTCGTACCCAGATAGTCGCTCGCGGCCATGGAAAAACCGTCCGCGATGAGGTTCGCGACGCCGATGACCAGAATCGTGGCGGGCGAGAGCGCCCCGCCGACGGTTGCCGCGACAACCGCAAAGGTCGTCACAATGCCATCGTTGGCGGCATACACGACGTCCTTGAGATAGCGGCCGATGCGGACATGTTTTTCACGCGGGCTCATTTGAGGCATCTCGTCAGGAGAAAAATTTAATGGCGTACGCCAGGAAATATACTTCTGATGCCCGCGTTATGACCAAAATACGATGATAATACTCATCACCGCAAGCGAAAACAGATAATAGCCGCTATTCAAAAGATAGAGCTTCGGCGACTTGCCCTCCCAGAGGACCGACCCGAGCATGGTCGTCGCGATGAAGCCGAGCCACGCCCAGAACGCCAGCTGCACTGCTCCGCCGATGCCTACGGGCCTCCATACCCCCGCAAAATGCGCGAGTACATAAGCCATGATGAGCGACGCGACTGCCATGGCGCCATACGTCGGCCCCATTCCCCGCGCTTTCAGCTCATTGAGCCGCGCTTCGGATAGGCCGGAGAGCGACATCCACATTTTTCCGAAAAGCGCCCCGTACCAGAGGAACCCGACCACCATGTGCGCTATCGCGGCGGCAACCACTGCGACATAATTTATCTGAATATACATACTATAATATATCATTAGATTATTCGCATGCCGCGACCTTTTATCCAGGTTACCAGACGACCCATACGGCAGCAAGCTGGACTGTCCCCACAGCTAAAACCTTCCGCTGCGGTATGGACCCCGGCTTCGCTGGTGATCGCGGCGATGAAGACCAAACGGGCGGCGTGATTCGCCGCGCATCGCAGACGCGGGACGTTCACGCTTTGCGGGAACGCCTGGCGTCTGGACCCGAAAATCCGGCCCGGGCCGGATCCGGGCGGGCGGCAATTCCGGCAATTTCGAAATTTGCAGATTCTTCCGGATGAGGCGCTCGATCGCGCGGACCCCGCGCTCTTCATCCGGCATGGCAAACGACACCGCATGGCCGGCGGCACCCGCGCGGGCGGTGCGGCCGATCCGGTGCACATAGTCGTCGGCCTGCGACGGCAAGTCGTAATTGACCACAACCCCAATCCCGTGCACATCGATTCCCCGCGCGGCGATGTCGGTCGCGACGAGCACCCGGTATTTGCCCGA
>CAYIEG010000075.1:0-678 GCA_964362375.1 uncultured Candidatus Saccharibacteria bacterium | reverse complement strand
AGCGAGCGGTTTGAGTGCAGTTCCGAGGCACTATGCCCCAAGGCTCGCACCGCGCGCATGATTCTCCGCGCGCCGTGTTTGGTCCGGGTAAACACGAGCGCGGAATCCTTGTGCTCTCCGAGGACCTTCTCCAGCAGGCGCTCTTTTTCGTCTTTTCTCACAATGAAGATTTCCTGGCTGATCTGATCCACGGTCGTGCCGGGGGGTGCCACCTCAATCCGGATCGGGAGCTTCATATATGCCGACGCCACCGACATGATTTCGGGCGGGAGGGTCGCCGAAAAAAGCATGGTCTGCCTGTCTTTCGGGACCGCCTGCAAAATGCGCTTGATCTGGGGCAAGAATCCCATGTCGAGCATCCGGTCCGCTTCATCCATCACCAGCACGCGCACGGATTCCAGATGCATGGTTTTCTGCTGCAGATGATCGATCAGCCGCCCGGGGGTTGCAATTATGATGTGGGGGGTTCGCCGGATTGCCGCAATCTGGGGCCCCAATGCCAGGCCACCGATCAAAACCGCGGTCCGGAGGCCGAACGAGCGTCCAATTTTATGCAACTCCCCGTCTACCTGCAACGCCAATTCCCGCGTCGGCACGAGCACGAGCCCCTGCCCTTTTGACTGCGCCAAGAGCTGGATCATGGGAATGCCGAACGCAAGAGTTTTTCCCGTACCTGTC
>CAYIEG010000074.1:0-2923 GCA_964362375.1 uncultured Candidatus Saccharibacteria bacterium | reverse complement strand
GCCGAAATTTCCCTGGCCGTCCACAAGGGGATAGCGCAGGGAAAAATCCTGCGCCATGCGTGCGAGCGAATCATATACGGCGGTATCGCCGTGCGGATGATATTTTCCGAGCACATCGCCGACGACCGCGGCAGATTTTCTGTGCTTTGCCGCGTGTCCAAGCCCCATCTCGTGCATGGCATACAGAATCCTCCGGTGCACCGGCTTGAGCCCGTCGCGCACGTCCGGCAGGGCGCGCGCCACAATCACCGACATCGCGTAGTCCAGATACGACTCGCGCATTTCCTCGGTAATTTCCCGCGACTGGATTTTTCCTATGTCAGGCATTTTTTACAGATTCGGCGGCACATGCCGCGACAATTTCAAATATATGAATTCCATTGCGCCGGCAATCCCTTCACCGACCGCCGCGAGAAACCCCCGCCCGCTCTCTCTGGCAGGGACTCTGCCGCCCGCCGGATTGGCCTCATTGCTGGAAAAAAATTCTTCGAGCCCGACTACCGTATCCCGAATCCCTTCCACCGGCGTGGGGGCCCGCCGGCCGGCGGGGCGGTCCGCCCCGCGCCGAGGCGAAATATCTCGCCCTGCAACGGGCGCGCCCCCGACTACCGGAGACAATGCCGCGGAACTCCCTTGGCGCGAATCCGTGGCCCCGCCGGCCGGCGGCCCGATCGCGACGAGCCGCGAGGAGACGAACGAACTCCACATGCTGAAAAAACCGATTGCAGCGATCACAATAGCGACGCCCGCAAGCAGTTTCCGGATATCTTTGGGAAGGGAATGAATTCTACCCAGAATACTATGCATGAAAACCGTTCACTATCTCTCACCAGATAATACGAATACACGAATATACACTAATTCACGAATACGACATCCTCATTTGTGATATTCGTGTATATTCGTGGATTAGTGTGATCTTCTTATATAAGTTATGCCGTCTTGAGCACCACCACCGCGGTTTTGGCCTCTTCCGGTATGTCTTTTTTCTTGAGCACGAGCTTTTCCGCGGGCTCTGCTTTGGAAATT
This sequence comes from uncultured Candidatus Saccharibacteria bacterium, assembly GCA_964362375.1. GTDB lineage: Bacteria > Patescibacteriota > Minisyncoccia > Sungbacterales > HO2-52-23 > WO2-54-10. Next base: position 1,894 of record CAYIEG010000074.1, on the reverse strand, counting down.
CCCATTTCTTTGAGAAACGGCTCGACTCCCGTGAGATTCGCTTTTACCCCGGGCAATTTATAATGCATCGGGATGACATATGCCGGCTCGACCTGTTTGGTGATTCGCGCCGCATCGGCCGCATCGATCGTATACGTCCCGCCGACCGGGATCAGCAGCACGTCCACATCGCCGACTTCCTCGAGCGCTTCTTCGCGCAGCCGCTCTTCTCCGAAGTCCCCCAGGTGCAGCACTGTGATTCCCTCCACCTCAAACCGATATATCGTATTGAGCCCCCGCTCTTTCCCAGCCGCCCGGTCATGAAACGTCTCAATCCCGCGGATCGGCACGCCCTTTACTTCATATTCCCCGGGTCCGGCAACGAGAAAAGGCTCTCCGCCGAGCGCTTCGGTGTTGGAATGGTCATAGTGCGCGTGGGTCACGAGCGCCATGTCTGCTCTGAACCGGGGCGGCGTCAGTCCGATTTCCTTTGCAAAAGGGTCAATCGCTATGACCAAATCTCCGGATTGGATTTTGAAGCACGCTTGGCCGTACCACGTGATTACCATACTAAATATGGTAGCAGGAATAGGCGTTCTTGCCAATCGCGGGCCTTTCCGATATACTGCTTGGGCAATGACTGAAAACGAAATGGACAACAACCAGTCCGAGTCCGATAATGCCGTCCAGACCCCGGATCGGGCAGCGGCAGCAGCCGCGCGGAGCCGGCACCCGATGGAATCGCTTCTCAAAAGCGGTAATCTCGCCTTTCCCAAGCCCGGCGAACTGGCCGAGGGCACGGTGATCGAGAAGCGGAGAGGGATGCTCTTTGTGGACCTGGGCATCAAAGGCACGGGCATCGTCTACGGACGGGAATACAAAGCCGCGGAAGACATCATCAAGACCCTCAACCCCGGCGACCCGGTCCACGCCAAGATCGTCGAGCTCGACAATGACGAGGGCTATATCGAGCTGTCGCTCAAAGAAGCGGGGGAGGAGAAGCGGTGGGTGAAGCTCAAGAACCTCCGCGACAGCGGGGAAGCGATCGAGCTGAAAGTGCTCGAAGCAAACCGCGGGGGTCTCATCTTGGAACTTGAAAACCTCAAGGGCTTTCTCCCCGCGTCCCAGCTTTCCATCAAGAACTATCCGCGCGTGGAAGGCGGCGATAAAGAAAGGATCCTGCAGGAACTGCAGAAACTCGTGGGGAACCCACTGCGCGTAAAAGTGATCGACATCGACCCGCAGGAGCAGAAGCTCATCTTCAGCGAAAAGGGCGTGGCCTCGGAGGAATCCCGCGCAGCACTGGCCAAATTCGCGGTAGGGGACGTGATCGAGGGCGAAGTCACCGGCGTCGTGGACTTTGGCGCCTTCGTCCGCTTTGGCGACACGCTCGAGGGGCTAATCCATATTTCCGAGATCGACTGGACGCTCATCGAAGACCCGCGCCAGGTGCTGAAACCCGGCGATCTGGTCAAAGCCAAGATCATCGACATCCAGGGCGAAAAAATCGCGCTTTCTCTGAAAGCGCTCAAGGAAGACCCCTGGGTAAAAATCGCCGAGACCTATCACAAGGGCGACACAGTCAAAGGCAAAATCACGCGCTTCACTTCTTTCGGGGCATTCGCCGAGATCGAGCCGCAAATCCAGGGACTTATCCATGTCTCCGAATTCGGTACGCAGGCCCGCATGCAGGAGACGCTCGCGATCGGTCAAACGCGCGATTTGAAGATCCTCTTGCTCGACCCCAAAGAGCACCGCATGTCGCTCGGCATCCCGCGCGAAACACCCGCACCGGAAGCGGAAAAAACCGCCGCGCAGTCATCAGAGGGGACAACCCAACCCGCGCCGCAGGCCGCACTCTAATACGCCCCGACAAAGGTGGGGTGCTCGAGTGGTTTAAGAGGATGGTCTTGAA
>CAYIEG010000073.1:0-3140 GCA_964362375.1 uncultured Candidatus Saccharibacteria bacterium | reverse complement strand
CATATTTCCACTTGGACAATGGTCCGGTTCTTTGCCCTCATTCTCGCGATGGCGGCGATTTACTTTATCCGCGATACCCTCTTTGCGCTCATTTTTGCGGTGATTATCGCTTCGGCCATGGAGCCGGCAATCGAGTGGCTGCGGCGCTACCGCATCCCGAGGATCTTCGGCGTGCTCCTCATCTACCTCGGATTTGCCGCGATTCTTTTCTTTCTCGTTTATCTCGTGGTGCCGCTCTTGCTCGAAGAGTTGCGCACCATCTCTACAAGCTTCCCCACATTGCAGGAGCAGCTGCGCAAAGGAGTAAATCAGGTCGGTACCTTGCCGCTCCTTTCCTATCTTGTGTTTGACCCCGAAATCGTGCTGTCGATTCCTTCCCAATATCTGGAGCGGCTCGGCGGGGGGCTTGTCAGTTTCGCTTCTCTCGTATTCGGCGGCATTTTCTCGTTTGTGCTGATTATCGTCTTTTCTTTTTATCTCGCCGCGCAGGAGAAAGGGATCGAGAGTTTCCTGCGCCTCGTGACTCCGCTGCGGCACGAGCTGTATGTGATTGACTTGTGGGAGCGCTCGCAGCGCAAGCTCGGCCGGTGGTTCCGGTCGCAGATGCTGCTCGGCGCGATTGTCGGGATCCTTATCTTCTTCGGCTTAACACTCTTGGGCGTCGAGCACGCGCTTTTCTTTGCGGTGATTGCCGCGGTCTTTGAGATCATCCCCGTGGTCGGGCCGATTCTGGCGGCAGTCCCGGCGGTCGCCGCCGCATTGCTCGCTTCCCCGCTGCTGGGTGTCTTCACCGCGGCACTCTATCTTGCGGTCCAGCAGGTCGAATCGCACGTCATCGTGCCGGTGATCATGCGCCGCGCGGTCGGGCTCTCGCCGCTGATCGTGGTGCTCGCTTTGGTGGTCGGGGGGACGCTCGGCGGGATATTCGGGATACTCTTGGCGGTGCCGTTTACGGTCATTGGCGCAGAATTGCTCGACGACTGGGACAAGAAAAAACGGGCGCTGATCCCGGAGTAAGAGAGCGGTTATGACCCAGAGGGACCGGCGTCCGGAGCGAACGCAGATCTATTCATTCCTTGTCCTCGGCGGCATACTGGTGGCGGCGGCTTTTGCGTCCGCCGCATACTTCGGCCCCACGACGCGCGAGGCATGGGCGGCAGCCAATATCTTGCACGTGCTCGGCGGCGCCTACGCATTTTTCTTCAGCCGGGAGCTTTTTCGCATGCTGTATCCCGAGTACCAGACAGCTTTGCCCAAGTCGCTGGGCGCCATCTTTTTTATCTGCGGGGCGCTCGCATGGGGAGTGTTCTGGGAATGGTTTGAGCTGGCGCTTGACCGCTACGAGGTGTGGGTGCTTGGCAGGGCGAGCATTATGACGTATACGGACAATATGGGGGATTTGCTTTTCGATGCGCTGGGTGCGGGTATTGCCGCGATCATTTTTCTTCGCCGTGAAAAACAACCATAATAAATTTTATATCACCACCGCAATCCCCTATGTGAATGCAAAGCCGCATCTGGGGCATGCGCTTGAGTTCGTGCAGGCCGACGCACTTGCGCGGTACAACCGCGCCAGGGGCAGGCCAGTGGTTCTGCTTTCGGGTGCGGACGAAAATGCATTGAAAAACGTGCAGGCGGCCGAAGCCGCGGGCAAGGAGGTCGGGCAGTTTATCGACGAAAATACCGACTCTTTTCTCGCACTGGCGGAAAAGCTCGATGTGCGGTTTGACGTCTTCCAGCGGGGGAGCGATACCCTCCACCACTATCCGGCGAGCCAGGAGCTCTGGCGGCGGTGCGATGCGAGCGGGGATATTTACAAGAAATCGTACGAAGGGCTTTATTGTATTGGATGCGAGGCCTTTTATACTCCGGATGAATTGACGCCGGAAGGCGAATGTTACGAGCACCCGGGGAAGAAGCTCGAGCGGGTGGCGGAGGAAAATTACTTTTTCCGCCTCTCCCGCTATCAAAATGATCTGATCGGGATTATCGAGTCGGATACGCTCGGCATCGTCCCGCGCTCCCGCAAAAACGAGGTCCTCGCTTTTCTCCGCGAGCCCCTGCAGGACATCAGCATTTCGCGCTCCAATGAGCGAGCGCGGAATTGGGGCGTGCCAGTGCCGGGCGACGACAGCCAGCGGATGTATGTCTGGTTCGACGCGCTCAATATCTATCAGTCCGGCGTCGGCTTCGGCTGGGACGAGGCGCGGTATCAGAAGTGGTGGCCGGCTGATGCGCATCTGATCGGGAAAGGCATATTGCGTTTTCACGCGGTATATTGGCCGGCGTTTCTTCTCTCGGCAAAACTTCTCCTGCCAAAATCCATCTTGATACACGGCTATGTCACCGTGGACGGGCAGAAGATGTCCAAGACCGTGGGCAACGTGATCGACCCCTTCGCGCTTGTTGAAAAATACGGCACGGATGCGGCGCGGTATTATCTCTTGCGCGAAATTCCGTCCGGCGAAGACGGCGATTTTTCCTACAAAAAATTCGAGGATCGCTACAACGGCGACTTGGCTAACGGCCTCGGGAATCTCGTGGCGCGGGTGACTACCCTTGGTGAAAAAGTGAGCCCGGTCGCCCTACCCAATGACTATACAGAAGAACCGGCCTTGGGGCATATAAGGCGAGTGCAAGAAAAATATGATAAAGCGATAAAAGAGTTTCGTTTGCACGAGGCATTAGTTTTGATATGGGAGCTTATCTCTTACGGGGATGTGTATATTAATACCGAGCATCCATGGGCAAGCGAGGAAGCCGCAGTGCGCCGCGCTATGGGCCATGCCGGTCATCTCATTCATGCCATATCGCGTTTAGTCGCCCCATTTTTACCTGAGACGGCGCAAAAGATTGATGAACAAATAAGGGTTGGCGAAACGGAAATTATGATAAAAAGAGGGGAGCATCTTTTCCCGCGGCTCGACCGGCCATGACTCAATTGAAGTTATTTGACGTCCACACTCATACGCAGTTTGCCGCGTTCAAAGATGATCAGGATGCGGTGATCCGACGTGCGTTCGATGCCGGAGTGTGGATGGTGAATGTCGGCACCCAGCGCGATACCTCGGCTGCGGCGGTTGCGGTCGCGCATCGGTATCCGGAGGGCGTGTATGCGACGGTCGGGCTTCACCCAGTGC
>CAYIEG010000072.1:0-3170 GCA_964362375.1 uncultured Candidatus Saccharibacteria bacterium | reverse complement strand
AAAATACTCTATCTCCATCTGCTCGAATTCGCGGGAGCGGAACGTAAAGTTACCCGGCGTGATTTCATTGCGGAAGGCCTTGCCGATCTGGGCTACCCCAAAAGGAATTTTGACGCGGGTGGAATCCAGGATATTTTTGAAGTTAACATGGACCCCCTGCGTAATTTCTCCACGCAGATATACCGTTGACTGCTTCCCCTCTACCGCACCCAGTCGGGCTTCCACAAGTAAATTAAATTTGTGGGGGCCGGTCCATCCGCCATGCTCTCTCTTCTCAGCGTGGAATGCCTCATGTTTTTTAATCTCTTCTGTATAATCTACCCGAAAGCGCGCATGGCATAAGTTACACTCCCTTACAAGATCGATAAACTCCTCGGTATGACCCGACGCCTCCCACACCCGCGGATTCATTAGAATAGCGGCATCGAGCCCCACGATGTCGTCGCGCTCCAGCGTATGCGCGCGCCAGAATTCCTGCTTGAGATTATTTTTCATCACCGTGCCCAGCGGCCCGTAATCCCAGGTGCCGGCCAAGCCGCCGTAAATTTCCGAGCCGGGGAAAATAAACCCGCGGCGCTTTGAGAGCGAGACGATTTTCTCCATCAAATTTTCGTTGCCTGCCATAAGACACTCTGATGCTACCGAGCCACTACCCACTCGGCCGGATTGGTAGCCGGATCGTCTTTTAATCGGATGTCCAAATTATCCATCTGCAATACGATCTCCTCCCCGGTGAACGTGTCACGGCCGGAAAAACGGGGGTCGGTGACGAGTGCCAACGCTTTGCCGGCATCGATTTCGGACGGGATGACTGACACCTGGAATGCCCCGATCCGCGCCGGCGAAAGCACTCCCGTCCCCGGAGGGATCTTTCCGATCTGCCACTGTACGGCGCCAGCCGCCTGATCAAACCGGATGCCGGCATCCTGCGGCGACACGATGCCTTCCCAGCGGACATTCGGCGGGAGGGACGCGCTGATCCGGGCATTCTCCACTTCATTCGTAAAACTTCGCGCCTCCCAGACGACGGTATAGGTTGTTTTTTCGCCGACCCGCGGCGGGAGCGGCCCGCTATTGGGGATCGGCGAGGTGCGGTGCACCGCGCGGCCGGAAGCAAGCGCAATCGTCGCTACCTTGAATTCGACTGCGTCGTCCGGACTCAACTGGCTTCCTTCAAGCTCCTGGGGCAAGCGAGGAGCCTCGATGCGGGTGCGGATTTTTATTGTCAGGTTCTTATCGGCGCTGGTACGGACGAGCGGCCGCTCGCGCGCCTTTATCTGAAAATGAAGTTCTCCGCCGCTGTCAAACCGCACCTCTTTCAGCGCTTCGGTGCCGCTGGGGCCCCATACGATCGTCTGGCTGGAAAAATCAAACACCCCTCCGTCCCCTATCGAGAGCGACGCCGGATCAATGATATCGCCCTCAAGCGCTGCGCGTATCGAAATGTCTTTCACGGGAACCGAAGAGCGATTGTGATAGCGGATAGCAACATTCATAAGATCCCCCGGCTTTACCGTGCCTTCCCGCCTGCCTTCAAGGGTGCTTTCCAAGAGAAACGGTGCCGCCGAGATTTTTACTTCTCGCGTTGACTCGCGCCACGGCCTCCATTCTTTCGTAAGTTCATTGAAAGCGCCAAGTCCTGCATGAAGCGATTGCGTCTCGCCGCCGGCACCCCCGAACCTCACCTTCAATACAATCGCTTTTTCTTCGCCCGGGGCGAGCGTCCCGATATTCCACAGCGTATCTCCGGTGTTCGCCGGCGGGAGAGCTGAAACGAGTGCCAACCCGGACGGATAATCAAGCCGCAGCCAGAGATTCCCAAAAGGAATCTGCGCCTGCGAACTCGCCCGGAGCGTCACCGGAATCTCCTGGCGCACAGATACGGTCTCGGGTATCTCCCAATACAGCACCAAAGGAACCCTGCTTATCGTCACACGCTTGATCGATTGGGAAGAGAAGCGGGCGCGGAGCCCCGCCGGACGGTACAGCAACTGGACAGCGATCTCTTTTTCTTCCCCTTCACGTCCAAAGAGTCGAATGATAAATTCGCTTTTCCCCTCTTCGCCCGGGACGAGCGTCCCGATGCGGCGCACGATCCGCCCGGGTGCGGGACGCTCAAGCCCTGACTCGTCCCGGATAAATGAATTGGGGGGGAGCGTGACTGCGAGTTCTGCCTCCTCAAGCTGGACAGACGCAATATTACGAAACGTGACCGGCAGCGTAAAGGACTCGCCGCCCTCGATCAGATCGCGGCTGGCGATGATGACTTCCGCTTCCCGCCGTTCGCTTCCGAGGTACACGAATACAAATACCGCGGCACCCGCGAGAAAAAGAAAAGCGCCGAGGAGTACCACCGCCGTTGCTTTGGGGATCGCGAGGTGCCTAAATATTCCCCTCCGCGGCGCATAGGCACCCCATGACGTCTGCACATTCTTCCCAGACGGAAACACGATAAATTGCCGCTTCCTGCGTTCAGCGCCCGGATCGGTTTCCTTGTCGTATAGCTCTTCTTCGAGTTCTTCCAACTTTCCCATCGCGGTGATGCGTTTAGCGGTGATGCGTTCAATAATACTCTACCCGTGCCGGTTTTGCCATAAAGATCTCGCTCTCTCCAGGCTTGCCTTCCCCATATCCGAGACACGCCTGGAGACGCGCCTGAAATTCTTTAAGAAAGGGCGCGGCCGCTTCTTCGGAGAATATATCCCGGTCGAGTGCGGCCACGCTGCCGTGCAACAACTCCCAGAGATTGTCATCGCGTTCGCCTGCAAAACACTGCTCGTCCACCGCGCGCACCACGGCAGCCGCAAGCCGGAGTGTCGCTTCCCGCGAGCGGAGGTTGTTCCAGTAGGAGACGAGCGATGCCGCAATCAATTTCTCCCCCCCTCTGCCGATCACGAATCGGATCGCCGAGAGCGAGTAGGGCTCCAGATGCCCGCGGAGCTTGGCCTCCTCTTTGCGGATCCCCCGGGCCAGCACCCTGATTTTCCCATAATCACGGGTATAGATCGCGTAAAGCGCGTCCGCCTCCCAGACATCCAATTTCTTCAGCACAATGCCTTCGGTCGTATACATATATAGGGTCACGATATTCCGATCCATACGGGACCCTCTGCAAATTCAAATTCCCGCTCGGCTTTAAATATTTTCTCCCCCCCGATTTTAATTTCGCG
>CAYIEG010000071.1:0-3177 GCA_964362375.1 uncultured Candidatus Saccharibacteria bacterium | reverse complement strand
GGTATGAAATTTTGTGAAGTTGTATCGTCTGTTTGAATTTTTGCCGGCGGCGCTCGCGTGGGGGACGCTGGCGGGCGTGGTGCTCGCGTCCTGGAAACTGCCGACCGCGGCCGCGGTGTTTATCATTCTCTTTGACATCTACTGGCTTTTCAAAACCGTGTATCTCTCGCTGCATTTGCGCGCCACTTTCCGAAGAATGCGCCGCAATATGAAAATCAACTGGCTTCAAAAACTTCAAGACCTACCACCTACCACCTACCACCTACAAGCTAATTGGCGCGACGTGTACCACCTCGTCATCTTGCCCATGGCAATGGAGCCGTATGCGGTGGTGCGGGAAAGCCTCGAATCGCTCGTAGGGGTCAATTATCAAAAGGACCGGCTGATCGTGGTGCTGGCGCGGGAGGCACGGATTCCCGGGTCGGCGGACACTGCCGCACGACTTGCAGAAGAATTCGGTGACAACTTTTCTTCATTTTTGGCGACTGCGCACCCGCATGGTTCGGCAGGAGAAATTCCGGGCAAGGGGTCCAACGAGACGTGGGCGGCCAAAGCCGCCAAAGAGGAGATTATCGATCGCCTCAAGCTTCCCTATGAGAATATCCTCGTCTCGGTGTTTGATGCCGATACGCAGGTCGGGAAGGAATATTTCGGCGTCCTCACCCATGCGTTTCTCACCGCCCCGCACCCCCAGCGCTCAAGCTACCAGCCGATCCCGCTTTTTACCAACAACATCTTCCAGGCCCCGGCGCTGGCGCGGGTCATCGCTTTCTCATCGAGTTTCTGGCACATGGTCCAGCAGTCGCGGCCGGAGCGGCTGACGACATTCTCTTCGCACTCGATGCCGTTTGCCGCACTCGTCGAAGTCGGGTTTTGGAATACCAATGTCGTGTCCGAGGACTCCCAGATTTTCTGGCAGTGTTTTCTCCGCTACGACGGCGACTGGCGGGTCGTGCCGATTCTCTATCCGGTCTCAATGGATGCGAACGTGGCGCCGCGGTTCTGGCAGACGATGCGGAATCTCTACAAGCAGCAGCGGCGATGGGGGTGGGGATGCGAAAATATCCCGTACTTTTTGGCCGGATTTGCGAAACACCCGCGGATTCCGCTCGGCAAGAAGCTCTACTGGGGCTTTCATTATATAGAAGGGTTTCATTCGTGGGCGACCAATGCGCTGGTGATTTTCAGTCTGGGGTGGCTGCCGATACTGCTCGGCGACGCGCAATTCAATTTGACGGTCCTTTCATACAATCTTCCCCGGATTACCCGGTGGGTGATGAGTTTCGCGATGATCGGGATTGCGTCTTCAGCCGTCCTCGGAGTAATATTACTGCCGCCGAAGCCCTCCTGGTTCCGCTGGCATCATTATTTTCTCTATGTGATACAATGGGTGCTGATGCCGGTGCACCTGATCGTATTCGGCTCATTCCCCGCGCTTGATTCCCAGACGCGCCTCGCGCTCGGCGGGAAATTCAGATTAGGATTTTGGATAACACCAAAGTTCCGCGAGAAGCCTTATAAAGAACCTATCGAAGTCTCACTTCAATAGAGCATGACGACCCTCCTTGCATTCGTCCTCTTGCCGATTGATTCGCCGTCTGCACTCTACGTGCTGCTCTTTGGGGTGCTGGTCCTCTCCGGCGTCGGCCTGCCGGTGCCGGAGGAGGTGACGCTGGTGTTCAGCGGATACCTTGCCTATCTCGAATTTATAAGTTTTTGGCCTGCGGTGTATGTCCTGATCGCGGGCATTGTCGCGGCCGATGTCTGTGGGTATCTGGTGGGGCGGCACGCGGGAGCCTTTTTGGCGCGGCTCATTACGAAGTGGCGGCCGTTTGCTATCCTCTTTGAAAAAGTCTCCTCGCTTTTCGAGCGTAAAGGCGACAAAATAGTGCTTTTTTCCCGGCCGTTCGCGGGAGTCCGCGTCGCGGTCCCCATGTTTGCGGGATACACCAGGATGTCGTTTGTGAAATTTTTGCTGCTCGACCTCGCGGCTGCGGTCCCGTGGACACTGTTTCTGGTTTCCTTGAGCTACTACCTCGGCTCGGGGTTCGATCTCCTTACCGGGATCCGGGAGATCAAGCTGGTTTTCTTCGTCGTCCTCGGCCTTGCGATTATCATCTTTACCGGGGTACGATTCGTGAAAGGTCCGAAGAGGGCGGGCATAGTTTAGTGGCAGGACGACTGCTTCCCAAGCAGTAGGCGCGAGTTCGATTCTCGCTGCCCGCATCGCATGAAAGGATTTTTTCGGGGATTCGGGATTGCGTTTGTTGCCGGCGGGGTATTGCTCGGCGCGTTTTTATTTTTCCCCGCGGAAATGATCACGGAGAAAGGGGCGGCACTGGTGGGTCTCGGCACCGAGGCTTCTTTGCCCAAGGAGAAGACGGTGGAGGAGCGCGTGGCGGAAGCGCGGGAGAAGTCGGCGCGGGTTAAGGGGCTCTATATGACCGCCGATGTGGCCAACGACCCTGGCGCGGGCGCCACGCGCCTCCGGGAGCATATCATCCGGCTGGCCGAGGAGACGGAGATAAACGGGCTTGTGATTGACGTCAAAGAGGTGTGCGGATCCGATTATGATGAAAAGAGATTGCGTCCGCTTCTCCAGGAGCTGAAGGGAAAGGGAATCTGGACGATCGCGCGGATCGCGGTCTTTAAAGACGCTTCCCAGATTGAGACGCACCCCGAGTGGTACCTGACCCGCAAGACTCCGCGGCCGGCCGGGGGCGAATGCAGCCGCAAGCGGCATCTTGTCGCAAGAAACACCGAAGGCAAAAAATCGAATATGAGTTTCTGGCAGGACAAGCGGGGCGGCTATTGGCTCGACCCCGCGTCGCAGGGCGCGCGCGATTATATTCTCGATATTTCGAAACGGATGATTGATTTGGGGTTTGATGAGCTGCAGCTTGATTACATTCGGTTCCCCTCGGACGGAGACGTGGAACACGCGATATACCCGGCCTGGGATCGCAAAACATCGCGGTATCTCGTGCTGAAAAGTTTTTTCGAATTCCTGCGGGACAACCTCAAGGCATCTAAGCCCGAAATTATTCTTTCCGCGGACCTCTTTGGCTCTGTGGCTGCCCAGCGCGAGGACGCAACCATCGGTCAGCGGTTGGATGATATCGGCACTGCGTTTGATTACATATCATTCATGGTTTATCCGTCGCACTACTATAGCGG
>CAYIEG010000070.1:0-3192 GCA_964362375.1 uncultured Candidatus Saccharibacteria bacterium | reverse complement strand
TTCGCTTCGCAGAATCTCCGATCCGCCGTTGTGCGTATCGGACACCCGCGCGAGCGGCAGATCGGAATTGAGGTAATACCGCGCGAACACATTGAGGCGCGATATGCCTCTCCTCCGCTCATTTTCGAAGACACGCCAGGACAGATCGAGGAAGAGGCCGTCAACTCCCCGGGCCGGCTCGGAATTGCTTCCGATATTCGATTCCCACATATAGCCCGCCCGGAGACGAACCACATCCCCTACCCCGCGGAAAGGCGTCTGGATCGAGCCCCCTATGACGAGCCGCAACAGATCCGGCTTGTCAAAGTGGGTTTCGAGCACCACTTTCACCAGCACCTCCGCTGGAAGCTCAAAGGGCCGCGCCTGGAGCGAGAGCCCTTCGCTGTGCAGAAGCCGAACCCCGCTTTTGGGAGGCGTTACATCTGCGGATTTATCATTAAGGAAAAACCCGCGCCCGAAGATTGCCGCCTGAAGCGATTCGTCCCGATCGAGCCTCCACTCAAAGCCGCTAAATGGGTCATGCTCAGCCGATACGAACGACGGGACCATCATCGCCGCAACTGCAATTATGCCAGCCACCGCGAGATACATGCCTTTCTCCTCTTTCGATGAGCCAAAGAAGGGGTGGCTTTTCGCCTCCCCGCCGCGCAACCTATTGAAAGATCACAACTAGAAACCACGATACTCTTTTCGGCCAAAAAAGCGACCGCGGCGGCTTGCAAGCCGCCGCGGTTATTCCCTACACCGCCTGCCTCTTATAATGAAATCACCTGCTCCCACGGAAACCCGTCCCGTCCGAAATGTCCGTATGCCGCGGTCTTCTGGTATATCGGCCTCCGCAGGTCCAACCGCTCGATGATCGCCTTTGGCCGGAAGTCGAATTTCTCCTGCACCAGGCCATTCAAATCCTTTCCGTTGTCCGTTTGCGCATGCACCATGAGCGGCTCCGCGCGTCCGATAGCGTATGCGACGCTTACGACGCATGACTTCGCGAGTCCGTTTGCGACCACATTCTTGGCCGCAAACCGCGCCATGTAGGCCGCCGAGCGATCCACCTTGGTCGGATCCTTGCCCGAGAAAGCACCGCCGCCGTGCGGGACAAGACCTCCATAGGTATCAACAATAATCTTTCTGCCCGTAAGGCCGGTGTCGGCAGTGAAGCCGCCGACGATAAATTTCCCGGTCGGGTTTACCAGCACTTCCACACCCTCCAGATCGCCTATGACCGGCTTGATAAGTTTGCGGGTCAATATTTCTTTAATTTCCGGCTGGGTTATCGACTCCGCATGCTGGCAGGAAATAAGCACGATCTTTACCCGTCCGTCCTGCACGGTGACCTGTGATTTCCCGTCTGGCCCGAGCCACGCGCATTCCGGGTCTTTGCGCCGGAGTGCCTCAAGCCCCTGCGTCAGGCGGTGTGCGAGCGCCACTGCCCGCGGCAGAAGCTCCGGGGTTTCATCCACCGCGTAGCCGTACATAATTCCCTGATCTCCCGCACCACCGGTATCCACACCTTGCGCGATATCCGGGGATTGCTGAGCAATATTGGTCATGATCTGCAGATTCTCCTTGTATCCCAAATCGCGGTAGAGGGAGCGCGCGATTTTGGCGGCGTCCACCGTGCCCTTAGACGTCACTTCCCCGCCGACCACGAGGAGCCCGTGCGACCCGAACGTCTCGACCGCGACCCGCGAATACGGGTCCTGGGCGAGTAATGCATCCAGCACCGCATCGGAAATCTGATCGCAGACCTTGTCCGGATGTCCGGAGGTCACGCTCTCGACCGTATGCGTATGATTACCATTCATCATATATAATAAAATCCCTCGCATGCGGGGATCTAAAGATACTTTATCTCCCCCACACGCTTTGTGGGCTGGAAGTGGCACCTTCCCTCGACGTATCGAGATGGTTGCCGGCGGGCTCATCAGGCCAGTACCTTCCCCCGCGCTCGCGATAAAAACGTATTAAATTGTATAAGCCAATATACCAAGATAACGACAACGGCACAAGAAAGGTTATCCACGCTTCCCCTCTTGCAGAACATAACGGAGAATCCGATCGTCCGCATTAAAAACAAATTTCCCCTTGAGCCGCTTTCCGGCGAGAAAAAGCGGCATCCATTAGTATCCGAGATTTTTGTTCACCAGCGTAGGAAGCCGCCGGCCCCTAAGATACGCCTGCAGATTCCGGCAGAAAAGTTCGATCGCGCGATCCATATATTTTTCCGACCATCCGGAATGGTGCGGCGTGATCACTACATTTTGCATACTCCACAAGGGGCTGTTTTTCGGCAGGGGTTCGCCTTCCGTCACATCAAGCGCGGCACCGCCGATGATCTTTTGCTGCAGCGCGCGAATCAGATCTTTCTCCTGCGCAATGGCGCCTCTCCCGATATTCATGAGGACCGCCGTACGCTTCATTTTTTTGAATCTATGCATATCAAAAAGATGATGCGTCTCTTTAGTATAGGGCAAGCAGATCGCGACAAAATCGGCTTTCGAGAGCATGGCATCAAGCGACCGGCCGGTCGCAAGCTCATCCACGAAATCGGGCTTCACCCGCCGGGTCCGCGCAATCGCGAGCACCCGCGCGCCGAATGCATGTGCCAGCCGCGCGGCCTCGACGCCGATATCGCCTAACCCGACTACCAGCACGGTCTTGCCCCGCAATTCCGTGATGGTATCATCCGGCGCCCAGCGGCGGCGCAACTGATTTCTAAAAGTCAGGTGGAAGCGGCGGGTAAAAATGAGCATGAAGCCGATCAGATGCTCGGCAATCGGGGTCGCGTGGATACCCGACGAATTGGAAATAAGCACCGGCAGGCGCCTGGTCTCGGACGTCAATATTTTATCCACCCCCGCGGAAAACGTATGGATCCATTTGAGCTGCTTGACATTGGCAAGCGGCGGGATCGTATACGGAAAACACGCGAGAATATCGGCGTCTTTTACTTCTGCTGCCGCCCGCTTCACATCCATCACGACTGCAATCTTCGCACCCGCTCCCGCCGCTTTCTTCACTGCCCCCAGGTGCGTGCGTGTGAAAAAGTCCGGATGCGCCGGATCGGTAATATGATAAGTGGAAATAAGAATTTTCATTCTCCACGTATAAATCTATAGTGCCACAATCTTTTGGGTAAATTCCGGCGGATATTTTACTGCGAGGCGCGCTGCCGCCTCTCCGGAGGCG
>CAYIEG010000069.1:0-3259 GCA_964362375.1 uncultured Candidatus Saccharibacteria bacterium | reverse complement strand
CTCGGCGGAGGCCGCAGTAGTAGAGGATGACCTCCTGGCGTTCGATGTCATAGCGAAAGCGGAAGCGGCCGAGCCTGAGTCGATATTGGCCGCCGTCCTCCGGGGCAACCCCGCTGAGTTTCAAGATATCGCGCTGGCGGCTCCGGTTATACGGATCAGCACGGAGAATGGCGAGACACTCGGTATAGCGCTCCGCAAGATCCCGATGGCGGCGGGAGAGGCGACGGAGGAGGCGATCGAACTGGGGAATCGTGCGAACGGAAAACGGCGGCGTCATGATTTCCGGCGCCGCGTGGCTTTCTCCTTCCCCCGCTCTTGAAGTTCACGGAGGAGTTCCTCTGCGGGTCGGCTTTTGCCGGCAAGGTACTCCTGACGGCCCTTGGCGATGAAGGCGCGCACCTTCGAATCTCGGACTTCGAGGTAATCCTCGAATTCGTCAACATCCATGATCCCGACGATCGGAATCCCGTCTTTCTCCAGGATGAAGTACTCCTTGTTGAGGTGGACCCGCTTGACGATGGCGCCAAGGTTGGTGCGGGCTTTGGTGATGGGGATAGTGGTGACCATAGGTTTCTTGGGGGCCTTGCGGGCCATGTATATCCTCCTCGCGACCCTTCAGGGTTGAAGAGCGTTGACTAATGATAGTTCCAGCGTATCAAACGAGGGGGGCTTGTCAAGCGCTATGTTCTACAGCACCCGCACGATGTCCTTGTATGTCACCATCAGCATAAGAAGGACGAGCACGATGAAGCCGACGAGATGTGCCGCCTGCTCCACCCGGGGGCTGATGCGGCCGCCTTTGAGTTTTTCAAGCAGGAGGAAAAAGATCCGCCCGCCGTCGAGCGCCGGGATCGGCAGGAAGTTAAGCACCGCCAGATTGACCGAGAGGATGCCGATGAATTGTAAAAAATAGGCGATTCCCAGCGCCCGCGAATCCTGGGCAAAAAGCAGGATGCCGATCGGGCCGGAAATTGCCGTGGGCGTCCGGCCTTCGGTGAGCACGATCGCGATGAGCTCGCCGAATCCGAGAATGATCGCGGCGGTTCCCCGCACGAGCGACTGCAGCCCCGCAATCGGCGCGGCATACCACGGGACGCGCTCGATCACGAGCCGTCCGAGCACGATCCCGAGCGGCCCCTCGCCCTCCGGCACATTGGCCCGCGGCGTCAGCATCAATTCCCTGACTTCGGTCTGCCTCCGGATGACGAGCGTCACCTCCTCGCCCCGGTAGGCATCCGCAAACCGGCGCACGTCTTCCTCTTTTTCGATCCGCAGCGATACTTCGGGAGAGCGCATCTCCAGCACCTGATCCCCTATTTTGAGACCCCCGCGATCCGCGGGAGAATCCGGCAGCACGGCCAAGATCGATACCGGTGCCGTCCCTGCTTCATCCCCGGCGACCTGCGGAAGACCAATCCCCGCGGCAACGCTGAAGAAGAACCAGGCAAGGGCAAAATTCATCCCGACCCCCGCCGCGAGAATCACGAAGCGCTGACCGGCCGGCCGCGAGACAAAACTTGTCGTGTCCCCCTCTCCTTCTCCATGCTCGCCGAAAATCTTCACAAACCCTCCGAAGGGCAGGAGGTTGATCGAGTAACGGATGCCGCCGCGTACCGCCGAGAAAAGCCGCGGCGGAAACCCGAACCCGAACTCCTCCACCTTCACCCCCAGTTTCCGCGCCGCATAAAAATGCCCCCACTCGTGGACGAGGATGAGAATGCTGATGAAAATGATGACGAAGATGAGTGTCATATGCCGTACATTTTACAGGGATCACATCCTTGTTACAGGGATCGGATCCCTGTCTACCGGAGCGTAAAGTGGAAAAGATATTCAACGTTCCCTTTGCTCCCGCGGATCGGAGACTCGATCCGGTCCCGTATCTCCCATCCATGCGCTTGGGCCCAATCCGTAAAATCTTTCAGGAGCATTTCCCGGTCGGCCGCATTCCGGATCACGCCGTGCTGCAGCATCCGGGAGTCGCGGGTTTCGTATTGCGGCTTGAAGAGCGCGGCCACGACTCCATCCGGCTTGAGCAGGCGCTTCACCTCGGGCAGAATCTGGCGGAGCGAAATCAGCGAGACATCAATAACTCCACAATCCGCCAATTCGGGGAGTGACGCAAGGCCGCGGACATCCGTCTCCTCCATGAGCGCCACGCGGGGATCGCGGCTGAGCTTGAATGCGAGCTTCCCCCGCGCGGTGTCGATCGCATAGACCTTTTTGGCGCCCCGCTTGAGCAGGACCTCGGTAAATCCGCCGGTTGCCGCCCCGATATCGGCGCACACCTTTCCCTCGATCGGTATCCGAAACGCCGCAAGCGCGGCCTCGATCTTGTAGGCGCCCCTCCCGACATACCGCGCTTCTCCTCGGAGTTCAACCTTTGCCTGCCCTGACACCAGCTGGGCCGGCGTCACCGCTTTCTGCCCGTCTACCAAGACCCGTCCCTCCGTGACGATGATAAACGCTTCTTGCCTATCCTTTACCAACGAATGCGCAATCAAAAAGTCATCGAGGCGGCATTTCTTCATCTTCTTTAAATCCGAAATACGAATATCGAAATTCGAAACAAATTCAAAATTCCAAATTCTAATGTTCTAAACGGCGCGCGTTTTGAATTTCGTATTTTGGTCATTGAGATTTGTTTAGGATTTCGTGCTTCGTGCTTCGGATTTCGTTCTATACCGTCATGATTTCTTTCTCCTTGGCCGCGGCGGTATCCTCGATCTTTTTATTCGCTTCATCAATTATTTTCTGCACCTCATTTTTCCGGCGAAACCGCTCATCCTCGCCGAGTTCCTTGGCCTTGTACGCGTGTTCCACCGCTTTCAATGCCTCGTCCCGCTCCTGCCGGACCCTGATTCGAGCTTCCTCGCTGTATTTGCCGAGGATCCTGGCGAGCTCTTTTCTGCGCTCCTCCGTCAACTGGGGAATCGAAAGGCGGATCACATCGCGGTCGGCTATGGGTGCCAGGCCGAGGGTGGAACCGCTGATCGCTTTCTCGATCGGTTGCAGTGCGGCCTTGTCCCACGGCTGGATGACGACCTCGCGGGGCGACGGAGTCGCGATCGCCGCGAGCGCCTTGAGCGGCGTCTTGGCGCCGTAATAGTCCACCTCGAGATTCTCGACGAGGGCCGGTGTCGCGCGGCCGGTGCGCAGCGAACCCGTCTCCTGCCGGAGATGGTCAATGATGAGCTGTAATCCTTCTTTTAATTCCCGCATAAAAAGCGTTTATAGACGCGCGGTGGTAAGAAACATC
>CAYIEG010000068.1:0-3290 GCA_964362375.1 uncultured Candidatus Saccharibacteria bacterium | reverse complement strand
CGGCACAAAGAAGTTACCCGCCGCTGCAACATCCCTCTCATACGCATCCCATCCCAGCGCAACAATCCCTGCCCAGAGCACGCAAAGAATCACCCCGAAGAGAGTGACTCCTATCACGTGCGCCGTGCGAAGCATTTGCGTTTGGGCCAATATAGCGAAAACCCCGACAATCACGGTATTGACCCCAAGCATGGTATTAAATCGCGCCCATATCGTCTCCCGCTCCGAACAGATGTTGGAGACATAAATTCCGAGAAGCGCGACCATCGCTTCATCCGACAATTGCGCACGCTCAATCGGACGCTGGGCAGTAGGCTGGATCGGATACTCCATGATTCATCTCCTCATCTTGATGGTAAGAACAAGTAACTCTGCATCCTAACGGACCGCATGCAAAACTAGCACGTCCGCGGGGTGAATACAAGCGAACCCGAATCCAAGATTACGGCTCCTCCACGCGGAAGCGGATTTTGGAGGGGTCGCTCGGCGCTTTGGAGCGCCACGGCGGGAAAAATGCCAAATTGAAACTCGCCAGTTCGCGCCGCGTCTTGAAGAGCTCGATCACCGATCCCTCCTTCTTGCCTTTGACGAGGGCGGCAAGCTCCTGCTCCGGAATCCGGGTCTTAGTTTTCAGACTTCCCGCGACTGCGACCTCCGCTCTTCCTTTTTCAAAATCAACGGTCTTGACCGTATAGGCAAGTCGCGCGGATCCCTCCACGAGCTCCTGATCTTTACTCTCTTCCAGGGCGAGTGACTTCATCAATGCAATCGCGTCCTCCTCGCGAAATACCAGCGCTTTCCCGCTCGCCGTGGCTGCCACCGAAAACCGCTCTCCAGGGGTCCCGGGCCGGGGAGACTCCATCTTTACTATTTGAACCTCCCGCAGTTCTCTCATCAAATGTAGACCGGGCGGGGCTTTGCGCGCCATCTGGACCTCTAACTCTTCAAACACCGCCTTAGACATTTCTTCCTCCGCAATTTTTACATCATCCTTGGAAGCCACGGTTGCTTCTCCCTTGAATCCGCCGGAAAACCCCTGGGGTGCTACCGCATAAAACCCGTCATAGCGCGGACTCCCCTGAAAGCCGGGGATTTTCAGTTTGGTTTCCCCCGTGTGATTCCCGCTCTCGCCGATGCTGTCGGCGACCAGTTCCGCCTCAATCGATTGGGGGACGACTTTTCCCGCCTCAATTTTCGCTCCGGGAACGACGATTGATTTCTGGATCCGATAGACCATGCCGGCATCGGTCGTAAACCGCGTCCCGGCAACGAGCGTCTGGGGGGAAGCGTTAAAGGCATTGTGGATACGGGCCTTGCCGCGCGCGCGCTCCGCGACGCGCTCGTGCCCGGTCGCGGTAAATTCTTTCGTCACCGTCTTACTGAACACGAGCCGCTCTGCCGGAATCACTTTCTGGGAGAAGAGCACTTTGGAAACGGATGTATCCAGCAGGGTGCCGAGATTTTCGATTGCCGTCTCCTCGACGCGGGGCTTTACCATGACGGTCAAACGCGCAAAAGAAGTGGAAACGAGGACAAAAAGCATCACCACAATTCCGCCGCCCGCGAGCATCCCCCATCGGCTCCACCGACGCACGGCCGGGCTTCTCCCGACGGTTCTTTCATTGGGCCACTCATCCAACGCGGCCGACTGTCCAGATTCCGTACCAAAACGGCCTTTATTTTTAAAAGGCAGCGCCTCGGCAAGACGCGAAAAAAAAGCCCGCTTTGGCGCCGTCTCGGCGCCAGGCAACTCCGTATGCGCTGCTTCCCTATAATAAATTTTCTCGGGCGCCCCTTCTTCTTCCCAATGAAATGTCGTCTCCTCCGCAACGGGTTCTACGGACTCGGCGGCCGGAGAGGACTCCGCGTGTTTCGGGGCGAGACGTATGGGTGCGGGCTGCCCTTTCCTGCGAATACCGTCTGAATTTTTTTGAGACATGCTCTGAAATACATCCTTAAAACAGCGGCTGATGATTGGTGGAGTATACCATAAGCGAGGCAAGCCCCGCATCCTCCGGTCCGTCGAGGTGCCCGCCGAGGGTATCACCTCCGAAAAACGTCGCGCCCTCAACCACCCGCAGAGCGGGTGCCGCGGCGTACGACACCGTGCCGAGCCAGTCCGGCGCCTGCACGGCGCTACGGAGTTCCGGGAAGCGCGCGCCCCCTCCCGTCAGGAGCACGTCTGCGGGCAGCGGCCCGACGGGGTAAAACGAGTCGAGCGCCCGGACAAAAAGATTTTTCCACTCCGCCACCGCCTCGGTCGCCACTTCTCCGGCGAGCACCTGAAGGTGCCTGCCGCCCATGCCCTGCCCGTAATGCCGGATATAATCCCGCGCCTCGGCATACTGAAGCTTCGCCTTCTTCCCCAGCGCTTCGGTGAACCGCCGCACGCCGTACGGCACAAAGGCCGCGTGGGCAAACCGCCCTCCGCGTATCGCCAAAAGCGTCGTCTCATCCCCGCCGACATCAATGACAAACGCATCCCGCGCGCCGAGCGCGCCGGCCACCGCGTCTTTTTCCGCAACTACAAGCGGGATGAATTCAATCGGCATCCCGCCGAGACTGTTTTTTATCTCGGCAAACGTGGCGCCGCTTGCAACCGGCATGTAGAGGGCGAGCGTCCGGAACGCGATTTCCGCGACGTCTTTGCGCGGGAGGACATCCTCGGCAGCGCTTCCACCTTTCCAGACGATCGGATATCCGTTGACCAGCACTTCGACGGGCGCTGCGATCATTGCCCGCCGCAAGTCGGTATTTTCCGTGAAGAGCTTGTGATAGTACGCGCGGATATCGCGGCGCGTCAGCATCCCTCCTCCGCGCTCGGGCGCGACTCGCCAGGTATGCGCGGCATACTCGGCGGCGTGGGGCCCGATCGCGATCAGGATCTCCTCGGGCACTTCCTCGATCCGCCGCACCATGTGGAAAACCCCCTCGCGGATTTTGCGCACCAAGCGGGTACCGGAATACTCCGCAGGCAAATCCCATACGAATTTTTCCAACGGCCGCGGTAGGCCGCCGTCGAGAGGCCGCTCAAAGAGAATCGCCTTGATCGAATCCGAACCGACATCCATAACTCCCCGAATATGCCGCCGTCGTCTTCGAAAGAAGCTCATACCCGCAGTATACCAGTGCAAGAGACCATTGCAAAATTACGGGATTGCAGCAGGAAAGGGAGTTTTGCAATGGTCTCTAAATATCATCTTCCAATCAAGGCAATTGCCATACCCAGTATCGCGCTCACCACACTCACCACCCAGAAGCGCATCGTCACCTTATATGGGGGCCAGCCG
>CAYIEG010000067.1:0-3296 GCA_964362375.1 uncultured Candidatus Saccharibacteria bacterium | reverse complement strand
TTCTTTTAATTCCCGCATAAAAAGCGTTTATAGACGCGCGGTGGTAAGAAACATCGTTTCCGTATGCTGGGGATTGATGAATATCTTACGCAATACGTTGCGGCTTGGGAAGGGCGCGATACGCCAATTGATGCCCCGGTCCGTACTCGTATAAAGCGCCGGCCCCGCGGTCACAAAGAGCGTGTCGGCCTGTACCGGATGCACCGCGATACCGCCCACCGGCACCCCTTTGCCGTCTATAAACGATGCAAGCTCTTCCCATGCGGATCCGCCGCCGGAAGAAACTTCAACCCCGCGCGCGCCGGTGCGGTAGACGCGGGACGGGTTGTACGGATCCATTGCGAGCGCGGGAGACAGCGCGCGGGGTGAGGAAAACCGGAACAGGGTAAGAGAATAGCGGGTATAGGGATGCGGGATAGTCCTTCCGGTCCCTCTCGCGGCCCTGCGGCCGGCGATGCCCTGACTCGCCCAGTTCTCCCCGCCGTCAAACGTCTTGAAAAGTTCGCCGCGCGAGGTCAAGAGATATCCTTCGTCATGAAAAGTGGGGTGCATCGCAAGGAGTGCCACGGGGTCGCGGAAGGTCTTGGCGATCCGCCACCGCTTCCCGCCGTCGCCGGACAGAAGCAGCCGGCCCTCGCCGCTTGCGGCCAGCACCTTATCCGGCTCTGCGGGCGGGGTATGGAGATCAAAGACGCCAACCTGCTCCTGCCCGACGAAGTAAATCTGCCGGAAGGTAGCGCCTCCGTCCTCTGTTCTCAAAACCCTCCCGCGGTTTCCTTGATAGATCGCAAGATACATTACTTCCGGACGGTCGCGGCTGATCACCACCCGGTAGACATCACTGGTCGGCACCAGGGCGCCCGCTCCGTCCCGCACCGGGCGCCACGACTCGCCGGCATCGTCGCTCTTCCAGAGCCCCGCCGACTTTGTCCCGGCAAAGAGTATCTGCTGGTCGCGGGGGTGAAAGGCGATATCAAATATCTCCCTCGGCATCGGATCCCGCCGCTCCCGTACAAAGGTTGGCATGCCCCAGTTCTCGCCGTTGTCGCCTGAACGGCTCAACACAAATGCCTCCCCTGCTCCACCGTTGCCCCCCCGCGTGATGTCGACACCGACGCCGCTCAAGAGCAGAGGGATAAACACAACCAGTATCAAAAACGCAAAGAGGATGATGAGGAAAATACGTACCATGCGAGAGCGTATCTAAAGATATGGGGTCTAAAGGTGAGTGAAGTCGGACTTCACTCAAAGTCTAAAGATATGGAATAGATTCGACAAAGAGCACGTCCAGCGCGAGGCGCGGGTTGACGTTGGTGGTGTCCATGTCCGCGGCGATATCCAAAACCCGGCCGAGGTGGCGCACAAGCCGCAGACGCTCGCCGGGGGCCGCATCCGCATGCAGTCGGAAGCGCAGCAATTCGATCAGGGCGCCGGTCGCGCGCATCCGCGACTCGCGCTCGCCTGCCGCTTTTTCGGTAAAGGCGAGCACCTCCGGGATGCCGAGGCCGGATGCGTACAAGACTGCGGCGCGCGTCTTTTCATCGGCGCTGTCTCCTGCCACGGTTGTCCTTGAAAAGCCGATCGGCACTGCGCGCGACACGATCGTCGGCGCCACCAGCTCGCGCGCGGCGCTCGTGAGCAAAAACAGCGTCCGCTCTCCCGGCTCTTCCAGTAGTTTCAAAAAGGCGTCAGCCGCTTCTTGGCTCATTGTATCAGCCTGATTGAAGATCGCAACCCGCCACCGGCCCGCCGGGGCAGACAATGTAAAGCGACGCTTCAGCTCGCGGATGTCCCCGATCGGTATCTCGCGGCGCTCGTCTTTTACAGAAGTAAGCGAATGCGCGAGGTCGAGCAGTACGACATCCGGGTGCGTGCCGGCATCAATGGCAATGCACTCCCCGCACCCGTCCCCCGCCTCCACTACAGAGGTTCCGCCTCTATATTGAGGACAAGAGAGAGCTTTGGCGACTGATTTGGCGAGTACAAGCTTCCCCGCCCCTTCCGGCCCATAAAAAAGATAGGCATGGGCGAGGCGCTCCCGCGCGATCACGCGATCCAGATACCGGATTTGCCGCTCGTGCATACCCATATCCATAACATTATATAATAGCATATTCCCTTTTCCATTGACTATGCCGAAAAATTGTGATAGCGTCGAGTCGTTCAAATGCGGGAGACACGGTCCGCGAGGCCGCGGAGAAACGCTGGGAAAAAAGGAGACTCCGGATGGAGGAAAGAAATCAGATATTGCTCTCAACCGCTTCTGTCGGAGGACTCTACGGAGTTTCTCCAGAGCGATCTTTTAAATTTATGAAGGATACGGGGTTTGACGGCGTAGAAGTCGCGCTCAATACCCGCGCGATCAACTGGCATCGCCGGCTGATACGCCTCGCGAGCACCGCCAGCCTTGAAATCACCTTCCGCCGCTGGCAGCACACCGCCTCGTTTGGCAGCCGGCTCTGCAGAAAATTCGGGTTTCTCCCTCCGCCGGAGGCAATGCTTCGGTCGTCTCTTGACAAGGATTTTCTCTACCCGATTACCATTCCCTCGACCCACTGGAACGAGCGCGAGCATTTCCCGCATACCCTCATAGAGCCGGCTATGGAGGCATACGAATTCGAGCGGGCTGCGCGTTTCTCGATTCTCCAGCAGTGGCTCCAAGAGAGTAAGCAAAAAATTTCTTTCGATCCGTTCCGGTGGATCCAATACCGATTCGGCGGCCTGGTGATTCCGACCCCGCCTCGGGATATACTCGCCAGCGTGCTGCCCTCAATGATGGAACTCAAAGACCAAATCGATCAGATCAGGCTGTATGACTTCACCCCGCCGGCGCGACTAGGAAAGATGACGATTCAGGAACGCCGGCTTTTCCCGGGCGAGGGCATTTTCCCGTTCCGGCCTTTCCTTGAGGAGCTCGCCGAGATGGGGTGGAGAGGACGGATCGTCTGGGAAATCGCTCCGGCGTGGATCATCCTGAATTTCCTAAACCGCGCCCGCCTCAAAGACCTCGTATCACTCATCCGGGACGCGGGACTCTAAATTAAAGTCCCACCGACCCGATCGTTCTTCCCCAGCCATGCGGCGGACCCTCCGGTCCGCCGCATTTTTATATCCACGCTTTACTTGCTTTTCCTCCCGGTGATCATCGCTTGCTCATGATGCTGCGCTTGTATACTTCGAGGTGCTCAAGGGCGATGCCCGTGCCTTTGGCGACGCAGAGCAGGGAGTCCTCGGCGACGTAGGCCGGGACGCCGGTTTCCTGGAAGACGAGCTGGTCAATATTGCGGAGTAGCGAC
>CAYIEG010000066.1:0-3305 GCA_964362375.1 uncultured Candidatus Saccharibacteria bacterium | reverse complement strand
GTCCGTCAGATCGCGCATCTTGCGCGGATTGCGCTCACCCAAGCCGAAGAAGAAAGGTTTGAAACCGAACTTTCTTCGATTTTGGGTTTCATTGAAAAGCTAAACGCCGCGGATACCGCCGGGGTGGAGCCGGAGACAGGTGGCACGTCGCTGGAGAATGTCATGCGCGAGGATGGCGACGCGCACTCGGCGCTCGAGGGGAAAGCGGGCGAACTTTTAGCAGCCGCCCCCGACCGGAAAGAAGGGTGGATAAAAGTCAGAGCGGTTTTTACATAATATGGAGTTTTCGCGATTAACGCTTCAGGCCGCCGCAGCCGGGATTCGGGGAGGAGAATTCTCGGTCACCGAATTGGTGTCCGCGTGTCTTGCCGCGATCAAAGAAAAGGACGGAGAGATCCGTGCCTACCTGGACGTGTTTGATGATGTGCTGGCAGAGGCCCAGAGAGCCGATATCGAAATCTCGAAATCTCGAAATCTCGAAACGTCCGGCCTTCCGCCGCTTTTCGGGGTCCCTGTGGCGGTCAAAGACAACATCTTGATTGCGGGCAGGCGCTGTACCGCCGGATCCGCGATGCTGGCGGGATACGTCGCAAGCTATGATGCGACCGTGGTGGAGAAACTGCGGGCCCAGGGCGCGGTGATCATCGGCAAGACCAATATGGATGAATTTGCCATGGGTTCCTCGACCGAGCACTCGGCATTCGGTGCGACGCGGAATCCCCGCGATCTCGGCCGCGTCCCCGGCGGATCATCGGGCGGGTCTGCCGCCGCGGTGGCCGGAGGTTTGGCGACGGCAGCGCTCGGTTCGGACACCGGCGGCTCGATCCGCCAGCCCGCCGCGCTCTGCGGCATTGTTGGGATGAAGCCGACCTATGGCGCCGTCTCGCGGCACGGGCTGATTGCCATGGCGTCGTCGCTCGACCAGATCGGCCCGATGACCAGGACCGTCGCCGACGCCAGGGTGCTGTATGACGCGATCGCCGGGCCGGACGCGTTTGACGCGACCGCCGTAAAAGAAGAATCAAGAATCAAGAATCAGGGATCAGGGATGAAAGATTTGCGGATTGGCGTACCCAAAGAATATTTCGGCGCGGGGCTTGACTCCGACGTCGCGGCAGCCGTTAAAAAGTCGCTGGAAAAAATCGAAGCGGCCGGGGCACGAATTGAAGAAATTACCCTCCCGCATTCCGAATATGCCCTTCCGGCCTACTATATTATCGTACCCTCGGAGGTTTCAGCGAACCTCGCGCGGTTTGACGGCATCAGATATGGAGGAATCAGAAATCAGGAGTCAGGAATCAGGGATCTCTACGATATGTACGCAAAGACGCGCGCCGCCGGGTTTGGGTCCGAAGTAAAGCGCCGGGTCATGCTCGGCGCCTATGCGCTCTCGGCCGGCTACTATGATGCGTATTATCTACAGGCGCAGAGAGTCCGCCGCCTCATCCGGGACGACTTTGCGCGCGCGTTTGAAAAAGTGGATGTGATCGCGGGTCCCACGACTCCGACCCCCGCATTCATGCTCGGGGAGCGGAGCGCGGATCCGCTTCAGATGTACCTCGCCGATATCTATACCGTCGCGGTCAATCTCGCGGGACTCCCCGCGCTCTCGATGCCGGCCGGGGAGGTGACGCGGGACGGCGCCGATCTGCCTGTCGGGCTGCAGCTGATTGCTCCATGGTTTGCAGAAGCGAAATTATTTGCCGCCGCGGAAGAAATAGAATTATTGTTAAACGCGCTCTAAAATATGCCCCCTGAAGAACGGCCGTCGGCGCCAGACGTATGGACATGGCTTGGCGAGATCGCCATTGCGGCGGCGATATTTGTCGTCGTGGTTTTTTTGCTTGGTTATTATTTTCAGGTAGGGTACGGCTGGTACGGCGCAATTATCGAGTGGCTGTATGATTTCTGGGCAAGCATCCGGACAGTCATCATGGTGGTGGTGGTGCTTGTCTCGATCGGACTCGTCGGGTTCATGGTCGTCATCTACAGGCGTTTTTATACTTTGAAGATGAAGCTGCCGCTTTTGATATCGGGAGTCAAAGGTATTACCACGGCAAAGCCGGCGGCCGCCGAAAAAGAGATCACCAACGAGTGGGAGGAAGTGAAAAAACTTGGGGGTTCCGAGAATCCTTCGGACTGGAACATGGCGGTGCTGCGGGCGGACTCCTTGCTCGATGAGGTACTGCAATACCTTGGCCACGAGGGGACGACGGTGAAAGAGCGTCTGGATAAAGTAGACCCGACGATGGTGCCTTCGATTGACCGCCTTTCTTCCGTCCATCGCCTTCGCAACATCATCGCGCATGATCCGACCATCCCGCACACCAAAGAGACGATTGTTCAAGCTCTCCGCTCCTACGAGCAGGGGTTTAGGGAGCTCGGCGTGTTGAAAGAGGTGTAAGTCGGAAGAAGATCAAATCAAAACGCCCCGCCGATCGGCGGGGCGTTTTGATTTGGAGAATGGTCGCGGGGACCCGATTTGCACGGGCGCCTCAGGGTTATGAGCCCTGCGAGGTACTTCTCCTCCACCCCGCAAATCCATTCTGCGCCAACTCGCGATAAAATGCAAGAATAAGCCGCAAAGGGGCGAACATTCTTGCCCAATGGGCTTAAAAGAGGTATCCTTTACAAAAGCCGCCGGTGTAGCTCAGCGGTTAGAGCGAGCGCTTCATAAGCGTTAGGTCGCAGGTCCGACTCCTGCCACCGGCACTGGTAGCGTATGATCAAAAAAGAAAAAGGAAAATACGTCGTGCGGTCCGAGACCACGGGCCGGTCGTTCGGAACGTACCGGACACTCAAGGAAGCGAAGCGCCGTCTGGGGCAGATAGAATTTTTTAAGCGGCGCGCAAAGAAATGAAAAAGGGAAAACTCAGGTGGAAGCGAATTCTGCTCAAGCTCTCCGGCGAGACGCTCGGCGGCAAGGGGGCATTCGGGCTTGATATTCAGGCCGCCCGCTACATCGCCGCGGAAGTGAAGGCCGCGCACGGTCTTGGGTGCGAGGTGGCGCTGGTGATCGGCGGGGGGAATTTCGTTCGCGGAGAAAAATTGTCGCAGATCGGGATCGACCGCGCGACCGCCGATTATATGGGGATGCTCGGCACGATCATCAACGCGCTGGCGCTGCAAAGCGTATTGGAAGATGCGGGCCTTTTCACGCGGGTGATGAGCACGATTACCGCGATCCACGTTGCCGAGCCTTTTATCCGCCGCCGCGCGATCCGACACCTGGAAAAAGGGAGAGTGGTCGTCTTTGCCGGCGGCACCGGCAATCCGTATTTCTCGACCGACACCGCCGCCGCCCT
>CAYIEG010000065.1:0-3629 GCA_964362375.1 uncultured Candidatus Saccharibacteria bacterium | reverse complement strand
TTTCTGATCATGCTCAAGACACTCTTCACGCTGCTCCGCCGCGAAGGAAGATAACGCAATGCTTAAATATTTAAATATTTAAACGCTTTGCGTATGCGCCTGACGCCCGATAAAAAACTCCACTCCCGCGAGCATCTCCTTGCCGACGATCTTTCCCGGATGCTCTCCGAGCCGAAACGCTTTGCCGCGTATCTCGGAATCGCAAGACTCTATCACGAATCCGATCTCCGGGCGCTCGCACGGAGAGTCCTAGAAAAAGAAGGCCTGCCGGCGGAAGCGCGCGGAAAATATTTTTTCGCCTCCCTGCGCGGCCTCGCCAAAAAGCCGGGAGTAAAATTCGCGCGGAAGAAGAAAAAACTAAAGCGCAAAAGGCATGCAGCACGAAACGGAAAAGACGCACCCGATCGTAAAGGAACCGCATAAAGTGCTCCGCAAAAAGGCGGCGGAGGTTACGATCCGCGAGATTACGGCGCCCAAAATCCGCGACCTCGTGGCGCTCATGAAGACCACGCTCGCCGCTACCCCCGACGGCGTCGGCCTTGCCGCCCCCCAAATAGGAAAATCGCTTGCAATTTTCATCGTCTCGGAAGAGGCCGAAGAAATCGACAGAAGCGCTCGCGCTGCCGAGGTTGCCCGCGCTCGGCGGCGCGGCACCGAAGGGGCCGATATCGCAACGTCGGCAGGGACCCGCTCCGAAAACGCCGCGCAACGCCGGCAGCGAAACTGGAAGTACTACACCTTCATCAACCCGGTCGTAAAAAACTCCTCCCGCCGGAAGCAAGACGGCCCGGAGGGCTGCCTCTCGGTGCCCGGTAAATTCGGGATTGTCGGGCGCCAAGAAAAAATTACGGTCACCGCCTACGACGAAACGGGCAAGAAGTTCACGCGGGGTGCCTCGCGGTTCTTCGCGCAGGTCATGCAGCACGAGCTCGACCACCTGCAGGGGACTCTCTTTATAGACAAAGCCGCCGAAATCTTCTCAAGCGGGGATAGAAACCAATGAGGAAATCCGACACGCAAATCGTCTTTTGGGGCACGCCGGAATTCGCCCTCCCGACACTCGAAGCGCTCGCCGGGTACGGCTGGCGTATTGCGGCGGTTGTCACCAATCCCGACGAGCCCGCGGGCCGCACCCGCACGCTGACGCCGCCTCCGGTCAAGACATGGATTTCGAATCAGGAATCAAGGATCAAAGATCAAGAAAACGGCATCAAAGTCCTGCAGCCGGAACGGCTTGACGAAAATTTTCAGCGTGAGATTCTCAACTTCAAGCCGGATATATTTATCGTCGCGGCCTACGGGAAAATCATCCCGAAGAAAATTTTGGATATTCCGGAATCCGGCGCCCTCAACCTCCACCCATCGCTCCTCCCCCGCTGGCGGGGTCCTTCACCGATCCAATACGCGATTCTCGCGGGCGATGCCCAAACCGGAGTGACGATCATGCAGATGGATGACCAAATGGATCACGGACCGATTGCGGCTCAGCGTAAAACCCAAAGCCTAATTCGCAAAATAGCATATCCGGAATTGCATGATGAGCTTGCCCGGCTCGGGGCCGAACTCCTGGTCGAAGTACTGCCCAAATGGCTCGACGGCAAAATAGAAACAGCCCCGCAGGATCATGCGAGCGCGACCTATTCCAAGCTCCTCGCCAGAGAGGACGGGCGGATTGACTGGTCAAAGCCCGCGGCAGAAATCGAGCGGATGGTACGCGCATTCACTCCCTGGCCGGGCGTCTGGACCGTCTGGACGCATGGCGGAAAATCATTACGCCTGCGGATCGAAGACGCGGACTGGATACCCAATACGCCGGCCGGCGGAACGCCGGGTTTGGTATGGGGAGATGCGACACGGCCGCTCTGCGTACAGGGCGGCGCGGGAAGTCTCGTGATCAAAAAACTCGGCGCCGAAGGAAAAAACATAACCGATGCCGCGGCCTTCATCCGCGGCTATGCGCACATTATCGGCGCGATACTTGTCTGAATATAATGAGATCGTTACAAAACCCCCCGCGGCGGGCTCGTTTATTGCCGTGCTCGGTGCGGTACTCATTGCGTCGGCGAAATGGCCGCCAATAAAAATGCCCTGCGCACCGAAAAGGTAGGCAGGGCGTGAAGCTGGACGATAGAGGCAAGAGACGAGCGGCGTTACTCACGTCTCACTTGCCGCCGGTGGCGCTCCAGATTCCGGCAGTCTTTTGCCAGCTGTCTCTGGAGGTAAAAGACGCTGCTGCTCGCTTCCTTCAGGACAAGGGCTTGCGCCTTTACCTTGTCCTCGTAGGCGAGCTCCTCGTGGTTTCCGATCTGATTCCATAGGGAAACAAACCGGGCAAAAAGCTGTTGTCCCCACTCCAGGGCCAGCTGCTCTGCAACTAGACCCTCTTGGATACCAACGGCTTCTTTCAACTCCGCAAAGATCCTACTCGGTTCCTTTTCCATCTCTCGCCCCTCTCCGTGGCCAATGGAAACCAAACCAAACACAACGGGATAGATGCTAACACGAAGAATACGATATGTCAACGCACCCGTAATGGGTAGCGTTGCCATCCTCTGCGGTAAGAAAAGGCCGCCGTGGAGTGCCACAGGCGGCGCGACGAGACGACTTCGCCGGTAAGTTGCTGCCTACCGTGTTAAATATGTCAGGTACGGTCCTCTGGCCGTGACCTGATTATACGCGCTGATCAGCGCCCGCACCTCATCGGGCGCGGTGGCCGCATTCATCCACGGCTGCCGGATGAATACGGTACCCATGTCTTCCAGCGCGCACCAAACCGCTTCGCGGGGCGGATTCTGCAGCGCAGGCAGGTTCCGCGCTTGATCAATCATCGAAACCACGGCCCTGAAATCAATCCCAAGGGTGGATGGCCATGTTCGGGCAACACCGTCCGGTATCTCACGGAAATCCAGAGCACAACCAAAATATACACTCTGGACCTGCCCCTCGAGCTCTCCGCCCCAGGTGGTATGCTCCAGCCAGTCCCACTGCCACGCCATGTACCGCTCGGCAGAAAAACCCTGAAGCCCGCTAAAGCCGTCTTCGGAGAAATCGGGCCTCTTTGAGGCCAGAATTCCGGCGAGAACGGTCAAGAAGCACTCCATCAGCGCCCGCGCTCTCCCGATGCGCGGATCGCTGCTCAAAGAAGAAGCGATGTGCATTCGCACCCCGACGACGTGCTCGAACGGGTAGAGGGCGGCCAAGACCCTTTTAACCGCTTGGGCCCCGAAGTAGAGAGGTGTGGCATTGTGAACCACCGCGTCGATCTCCCCGCCCATGATAGCGGCCTCCACCAGCGGGTAGACGCGGTGGATGGCCCCCCAAATTCCGAGGGGTTTCTCGACATGGAGCACCCGCACGTTCGGAAGCGCTCCGAAGTTCACCCTTCCGCCTTGGGCGACCAGGAGGACGGAGACATTCTCGATACTGGCCACCTCACAAATCCTGTCGAAAAGCACTGGCGGAAATTCATCTTGCGGATTTACGAGAACCGGAGTCACCACCATTGCTCTGGACACTACCCACCTCGCTTTCCATCCTTGGTTTGATGGGCCTTGGCTTGCTCGGTTTGAATGAACAAAAAACTGCCCTGCAATTCCACTCGCAGGGTAACGCATTAGACAAATTTTGTC
>CAYIEG010000064.1:0-3684 GCA_964362375.1 uncultured Candidatus Saccharibacteria bacterium | reverse complement strand
GACGAATCCACCCCGCCGGACATCCCGATAAATACTTTTCTCTTGCTCTCATGGTCCACCATCACTAAAATTATAGCGCATTTTCTGGCTTTTGTCACTTTTCGTATCTTGAATCGTATACCAAATTATGTAATAATACCGGCTCCGCACTGTCGGATATAAGGATATGTTTCAAGAAGCAATCCGGTACATAATGGCCCACAAGGCGGCTGTCATCATCGCCGCCGCGGCCCTCATCGGGAGCGGCTATTTTGCATACACCGGAATCATAAACAATAAGACACAGGTCCGCTATACTCTTGCGGCGGCGGAAAGAGGGACGCTGGCAGTCGCCGTTTCGGGAAGCGGCCAGGTATCGGCTTCCAAACAAATAGACCTCAAGACAAAGGTCCCCGGAGACATCGTGGCGGTCAATGCAAAGAGCGGACAGCGCGTGGGTGCGAGAGAAGTCATCGTGCGGATTGACGCCGGCGACGCGCTCAATGCCGTGCGCGACGCCAAGACCAACCTCGAGTCCGCCAAAATCGCTTTGGAAAAATTGAAAAAGCCCGCGGACCAGCTTTCCATGCTACAGGCGGAAAACGCGCACGCGGACGCCGCCAGCCAAATTGCCGTATCGTATGACAAGGGCTTCAGCGCGGTCGCGGACGCATTTTTGGACCTCCCCGCCATCATGGCAGGACTCTTGGACATCCTCTACGGCACGTCGATCAACAAAGGACAGGACAACATCGCGGCGTATGGCGACATGGCGAAGATCTATGACGCCGACGCCCTGCAATTCCGCGACGAGGCGGCCCGGAATTACGCAGCCGCGCGGAGCGCCTATGATCAAAGTTTCCTCCGCTACCGCGACACCCCGCGCTCGGCCGCAGGCACCCGGATCGAAGCCCTCATCCGCGACGCCTATGAAACGACCAAGTCGGTGAGCGCTACGGTCAAAAGCGCCAACGACCTCTTGGGATTCGTAAAAGATGAATTGACCGAGCGCACGCTCACGATTCCGGCCATCCTCACCACCCACCAGAATTCTCTGGCCGCATTCACCGCCGACAGCAATACCCACCTGACCGCCCTGCTCGGCGCATCCGATACTATCCGCGCTGCCGAGGATTCGCTCGAGGAAAAGACCGAGTCGCTCGCCAAGCTACGGTCCGGCGCCGACGCGCTCGATATCGAAGCGCAGGAGCTCGCAGTCCGCCAGCGCGAGGCCGCACTCCGCGACGCCCAGGACCTCCTTGCCGACTATGCGATCCGCGCGCCATTTGCCGGCATCATCGGCAAAATAGACGCCAAAACCGGCGATTCCGTTTCTTCCAATGCGGCAGTCGCGACCCTCATCACCGCCGAGCAGCTTGCGGAAATCTCGCTCAATGAAATCGATGCGGCCAAAGTCGCGATCGGGCAGACCGCGATGCTCACCTTCGACGCCCTCCCCGACCTGAAGATCGAAGGAGTCGTGGCGGAGATTGACCCCATCGGCACCGTGACGCAGGGTGTAGCCACCTACACCGCCAAAATTTCATATGACGCGCAGGATGCAGGGATCAAGCCCGGCATGACCGTCTCGGCTGAAATTACCACCGCTACGAAACCGGGAGTCCTGCTCGTACCCAACTCCGCAATCAAATCGCAGGGCGACCGCCACTTTGTCGAGGTACCGCTCACTGCTTCCGGAGAAACCGCCGATGCGGCCGGCGCCCTGCAAAGGGGTGCGCCCGCCGCAATAGAGCGCCGGGAAATCCAAATCGGCGCATCCAACGATGAATTCACCGAAATCGTCTCCGGCCTTGCCGAAGGAGACGCGGTCATCGCGCAGACCATCGGCGCCGAGGGACAGGCGGCCAACGGCGGGGCACCACAGCGAAACACGTTCCGATTCCCCGGAGCCCCCGGCGGAGGCGGAATAAGATTGCACCCATGATTGTCTGCACCGATATCACCAAAACATATGCCAGCGGCCAGATCCAAACTTTTGCGCTGAAAAAGATATCGTGCGCCATCGAGGAGGGCGAATTCGTCGCGATCATGGGGCCGTCCGGCTCGGGCAAATCAACGCTCATGCACATCCTCGGATGCCTCGATACGCCGTCGGCCGGCACGTATCGGCTCGACGGGCAGGACGTGTCGCGGCTCACCGACGATGCGCTCGCCCGGATCCGCAATCAAAAGATCGGCTTTGTATTCCAGTCCTTCAACCTGCTCCCCCGCGCCACGGCGCTGCGCAACGTCATGCTGCCTTTGATATATGCGGCCCCTGTGCGAAGTCGGACTTCACTCAGGGCGGGCGCCGATAACGATACGCGCGAATCGCGAGCCGCTGCCGCGCTCAAGGCCGCCGCATTCCCCGAGTCCTTCTGGAGCCACCGCCCCAACCAGCTTTCCGGCGGCATGATGCAAAGAGTCGCGATCGCGCGCTCCCTGGTCAACAATCCTTCTCTCATTCTCGCCGACGAGCCGACCGGCAATCTTGATACGAAAACGGGCGAAGCGGTACTGGCCGCATTTCAACGCCTCCACACGGAGCAGGGCCGGACCATTGTACTGATTACCCACGAGCCGTACGTGGCCGAGCACGCCGGGCGCATCATCCACCTCCGCGACGGGGAAATTATAAACGATGAGAAAAACCACAACCGCCGCATTGTTCCCCTATTGAAGTGAGACTTCAATATATTGAAGTCTCACTTCAATAGGCAGCCGCTATGAATATCACTGATTTATTCCGCGAAACCTATACCGCGCTCTCGGCCAACAAGACCCGCTCGGGTCTTACGGTCTTAGGCATTGTCATCGGCATCGCGTCGGTCATCGCCATGATCTCGATCGGGCAGGGCGCCTCCGGCCAGATCCAATCCAGCATCGAGGGCCTCGGCTCCAACCTCCTCACGGTGATGCCCGGCTTCATCCAGCCGGGGCGCGGATTCGTGTCCACCGGCCGCGGAGCCGCCGAGACCCTAAAAAACGAGGACGCCGAAGCGCTCGCGCGCCTTGCGGGAGTTGAGGCGGTATCGCCCGAAATCCAGCATCGGTTCCAGATCGTATCGCCCACCGGCGCCAACACCAACACCACCGTCATCGGCGCCACTGCCGCATACGCGACCGTACGCAATACCGAGACGGCGCAGGGATCGTTTCTCACTTCCCAGCACGAGCGGGGAGTCGCGCGCGTGGCGGTGCTCGGCCCGACCGCGGCACAGGATCTTTTCGGAGAAGGAGCCGAGCCCATTGGCAAAACCATCCGCATCAACGGCGTTAACTTCAAAGTCATCGGCCTCCTCCGGCCCAAAGGCGGCGCGGGCTTCTTCAATCCGGACGATATGGCGCTCGTCCCGCTCTCGACGATGCAAAAGATTCTTTCCGGCGCGGATTACCTCTCGACCATCTCCTTGGCGGTCCGAGACAAAGACCTGATGCCGGCCGTACAGGAAGAAGCGACGCAGGTATTGCTCGCGCGCCACCGCGTCGCGGAGCCGGATTTTTCGATTATCTCTCAGGCGGAAATCCTGGGCACCCTCACTCAAGTAACCAATACCTTCACGATCTTCCTTGCCTCGATTGCCGGGATCTCGCTCATCGTAGGCGGCATCGGCATCATGAACATGATGCTGACCGCGGTCACCGAGCGCACCCGCGAAATCGGCCTGCGCAAGGCGCTCGGCGCGCGCCGCAAAGACATCTCGC
>CAYIEG010000063.1:0-3765 GCA_964362375.1 uncultured Candidatus Saccharibacteria bacterium | reverse complement strand
AAAAAAAACCACATTAAAATCGCCGGCCCGCCGGCGGCCCGCGAGCACCGGGGTCCGCAACCGACGGCCTCGGTGCTTTTTGATGTCGGGGGAACCAAGACACGTGTGGCGATTTCAAGCGCCCTCGAGACGCTGGACCGCACGAAAATAATTCCGACGCCCGCGGATCCTTTGATCGGTATCCGGATGCTTGGCGAATTTGCCGAAGAGCTGGCGCAGGGAAAGGCGATACGGGGCGTGGTCGGCGGAGTCGCCGGAGGACTCAATCGGCAACGGTCCCGCCTGCTCTTTGGCGAAAATATTTCCCAGTGGGTAGGGGTGCCGCTTCGCCAGCGGCTCGCGGCGCGTCTCAAGGCGCCGGTGTGTTTGGAAAACGACGCGGCCCTCGCGGGGCTGGGGGAAGCGGTCTATGGCGCGGCCCGGGGAAAGAAGATCGTTGCATATCTTACGGTCAGCACGGGTGTCGGCGGCTGCCGCATCGTGGACGGGAAGATTGACGCCAACGCGCTGGGGTTTGAGCCGGGATACCAGATCATTGATGCGTCGCACGGCCTCCAGCCGGAATTCCGGTCCAGGCGCCTCGGCGGGTATCTGTCCGGCAGCGCCTTGCTCGCGCATTGGGGGAAACGGCCGGAAGAGATCACCGATTCCCGCCTGCAAGATACGCTCGCCGAGTGGCTTTCCGTCGGACTTGCAAATACGATTGTCTTCTGGTCTCCGGACATCGTCGTCATGGGAGGATCGGTCATGAAGATCATTCCTTTTGACAGGCTTCGGTACCATCTTGTCGCGAATCTCAAGCCGTATGTCGAGCCGCCGCCGCTGGTACGCGCGAAGCTCAACGACACAAACGGTCTCTGGGGCGCGCGCGCGCTGGCGCGGCAAAGGTAGTATAATTTTGTTATGGAAGAGGATGTAGAAGTTTCAAAAGGCGAAGTAAAGCGCGAGCGCGCCGAAGGGGCAGTCCGCCGGAAGCGGCGGAACACGGCGATCGCCGCGATTGCGGCACTCCTTGTTATCGGCGGCGCGGTCTACGGCGGCGTTTCCTACAGCCGCTGGCGGGCAGCGCATCTTCCCGGCCGGCCGTTTGAAGACCAGGGGCGGGAGCACGTCGGGACAGGGCATCAGCACGTCTACAATTCCAACCCGCCGGTCTCGGGATGGCATTTTCCTCAGCCCGCGGAGTGGGGCGTATATAAGGAAGAGCTGCCTGATGAAGTATTGATACATAATCTGGAGCATGGCGGCATTTGGATTTCTTATAAGCCGGATATTTCCGAGGATCTCCGCGCGAAACTGGAGAAATTCTATGAGATTTACGGCCGCAAGATCATCGTGACGCCGCGCGCGAAAAACGACAGCGACGTGGTGCTTGCCGCCTGGACGCGCCTCGACACATTTTCCGCCGCGGAATATTCTGACGAGCGAATCAAGCGTTTTGTTAAAGCATTCCGAAACAAAGGACCTGAATTCGTACCATAAGATATGATCTACGACGTCATCATCATCGGAGGCGGCCCGGCGGGTGCCGCCGCAGCGGTGTATACCGCCCGCAAGCGCCTGCGTACGCTTTTAATCACCGATTCATTCGGCGGGCAGTCCATAGTCTCGGACGATATCCAGAACTGGATCGGGGAGCCGCATATTTCCGGCTTCGATTTGGCGCAGAAATTCGAAGCGCATGTACGCGCACATCCTGACATGGTGGAAGTCAAGACCGAACGGGCAAGCGAGGTGCGGTCGGTAAAATGCCTCGTGCCCGAGCGGATTTGCGATTTTGAAGTAAAAACCGAATCCGGAACGGTCTATGAAGGAAAGACCGTGATCCTTGCCGCGGGCGCGCGCCGGCGGAAACTTGGCGTACCTGGTGAGGAGCGGCTCAACGGCAAAGGCGTCGCGTATTGCTCGACTTGCGATGCCCCGCTTTTCGGCGGCAAAAAAGTGCTCGTGGTGGGCGGAGGCAACGCGGGACTGGAGGCGGCGCAGGACCTTTTCCCGTATGCCGCAGAGGTTTCCCTCATGGACCGCAATGTCGGGCTTCGGGGGGATGCGGTGACGCAGGAAGAGGTAAAGAAAAATCCGAAATTGAAGCAGATCATCCTCGGCGCGCAGGTGAGCGAGGTAGAGGGAGAACAGTTTGTGAGCGGGGTAAAGTACAAAGACACGAAGACTGGAGAGGAAAAAACGCTCGCGGTGGACGGGGTTTTTGTTGAGATCGGATCGGTACCTAATTCAGAAATGGTCAAAGGGCTTGTGGATTTGGACAAGTGGGGGCAAGTGATCATCGATTCCAAGCATGCGAGCACCTCGCACCCCGGCATTTTTGCCGCGGGCGATATTACGGACGACCCGTATAAGCAGAACAATATTTCGGCGGGCGATGCGGTCAAGGCCGCGCTCGCGGCGTACAATTATCTCCTGCATCGGGAAAAGGTAAGCCCTGCCGCCGAAAAACAGAATGGCAGCGTTTCTTGAGAGTACGAAAAAAATGATTGAAGAAGCGGGACGGATCGCCCGGCTCCCGGGCGATCTTTTGACGCGCCTGGAAACGCCCGATCGGGTGCATGCGTTTGAGATACCGGTCGGGATGCCTGACGGCACGCAGAAAAAGTTTCCGGCATGGAGAGTCCAGCACTCGAATGCCCTGGGCCCCTACAAAGGCGGCATACGCTATCACCCCGCATCCAACCTCGACGAGGTCAAGGCGCTTGCGTCGCTGATGACCTGGAAAACCTCGCTGGCCGGGCTTCCCTACGGCGGCGCCAAGGGCGCGGTGGCAGTGGATCCGCGTTTACTCTCGGCAAGAGAACTGGAGGACTTGTCGCGCGGGTATGTGCGGGCAATCTGGCGCGAAATCGGACCGGAGAAAGATGTTCCGGCACCTGACGTGGGTACCGACGCACGGATTCTCGATTGGATGGCTGACGAATACGCCAAGCTCGTCGGGCACTGGGAGTCGGCTGCCTTTACCGGCAAATCGGTGGGAAAAGGCGGATCACAGGGCAGAGAGGTCGCCACAGGATTCGGTGGATATGTAATACTCAGAGAGTTTTTGAAGCATGTAGAGATCTTAGTACTCTCCGCGGGGAGTACTAAGATCTCTACATCGGTTGCAATTCAAGGTTTCGGTAATGTCGGCGCCAACGTCGCGCGGATCCTTTTTGGAAAAGGATTCAAGATTGTCGCGATTTCGGATTCGAAAGGGGCGCTCTACGAGGAGCAGGGGATCGATATTGAAAAAGTCATTCATATCAAAGAAGAGCGGGGCGTGATCGACCGGGGTACCTGCTATGGGCTCTCGCCGCACGAGCCGCCCTGCAAGACCCTTACCAACGAAGAATTACTCGAGCTTCCGGTTGATATATTGATTCCGGCGGCACTCGAGGATCAGATTACCGCGGCAAACGCCGCGCGTATACAGGCGCGCGTAGTGCTGGAGATGGCCAACGGCCCCACGAGCGCTGAAGGAGAAGAAATTTTGACCCGCCGCGGAATCGAAGTCATACCTGATATTCTCGCCAATAGCGGCGGAGTCGTGGGCTCCTATTTCGAATGGATGCAGTCGCTCAAGCAGAAGTATTGGAGCGAGGCCGAGGTGCTCGCCAAAATTGACGAGAAACTGACCGAAGCATTCGCCGCGGTACGTGCCAAAAAAGAAGAGTATCATACGACGTGGCGCATGGCATCGTATATCCGGGCGCTCACCCGGGTTGCGGAAGCAATGAAATGATTTTATAGTGTAAATAGTTTTTGTAATATTTCTTC
>CAYIEG010000062.1:0-3882 GCA_964362375.1 uncultured Candidatus Saccharibacteria bacterium | reverse complement strand
ATTCAAATTCCCGCTCGGCTTTAAATATTTTCTCCCCCCCGATTTTAATTTCGCGGCTATTTGTTTCTTTTTTAATAAATTCTTCCCATTTTTCAACCAAAGCTTTGATGCCCGCATCGCCCCCGATCTGACAGCGGATCGCTTCTTTCGGCTTGAGCCCGAGGTCGCGGCGCAGCTCCTGCACGTGCCGAATCAATTCGCGGACAAATCCCTCTTCTCTCAATTCCGGCGTCACCTCCGTACCCAGTTTCCATTCGTCGCCCCGGATCACTTCCTTTACATTGATCGCCCGCTTCAAGAGATCGTTCCACTCGGCCGTCGTCTTTCCTTTTATATACGCCGCCCGCAAAGGCTGACGGAGTTGAACCTTCGCCTCTGCCCGCGCGCGCAGGAATTCCGCCGTCTTTTCCCGCAGCAGCTCCATGGATTTGAGTAACTCATCGCCGCGGGCGGATAGTTTCTTGGTGGCCGACGGCCACTCGGCCAAATGGACACTCTCCGCCTTCAGCGGCATTTTTTTCCGAAGATCCCACCACAGCATCTCGGCAAGATACGGGGTGAAGGGTGCGGAGAGCCGGGCCAGCATCGAAAGCGCGTATCCGAGAGTCGCCGCCGCTTCCTGCTCTTCTTTTTTTGTCTCTGGATGCTGGAGGCGGCGGCGCGAATGCCGGATGTACCACTGTGAAAAATCGTTGATCACAAATTCATCCATCGCCCGCGCGGCCACGACGATGTCATAGCCCTCCAGCTTCCCCGTCATGTCGCCGGCCAGCGCGTCGAGTTTTAGTAAAACCCACCGGTCCAAGATATTCCCGCTTTTGAGCTTTGGATTTTGAGTTTTGAGTTTTGTAACGTACGTATCAAAAAATACGAAACTGTTCCAAAGCGTCGCGACAAATCCCCGCCGACGGAGCGCCACGTCCTTCTCGTCAAAAAGCTTGGGGTCGCCGGGCGCATTGACGGTGTAGAAATACCAGCGGAGCGCATCACTGCCGTATTGCGCCATCATATCCCACGGGTTTACCGCATTGCCTTTGGACTTGGACATTTTCTGTCCGTTTTTGTCGAGCACGTGCCCGAGGGAGATGACGTTTTTATATGCCGGACCCTTTCCGAGGAGCGTCCCGACTGCAAGCAAGGTATAGAACCAGCCGCGGGTTTGATCAATGGCTTCGCAGATGTAGTCGGCCGGATACAAAAACGCGGACTGACGCGGACTTGATTTCATCGCGGACTCGCGCGGACTTCTTCCGCGACTGTCCGCGGTTTTAAAGTCCGCATTGGTCTGCGATGCCCATGGCATTGACCCGGAATCAAACCATACGTCCGCGACTTCCGGGGTACGATGCATCACACCCCCGCACTCGCCGCAAGCAAAAGTCAGCACGTCAACATGCGGCCGGTGGAGATTTACCTCGCCTTTCTCGTCGAGCGGCAGATGCCCCGCGAGTTTTTGCAACTCATCCAGCGATCCGACAACCTCTATCTCTCCGCACTTATCACACTTCCAAATCGGCAAGGGAGTACCCCAATACCGCTCGCGCGAAAAGGCCCAGTCGCGCAAATCGCGCAGAAACTCTCCGAAACGGCCATTTTTTATATGCACAGGAATCCAATTGACTTTCTCGTTGTTGGCAATCATTTCTTTTTTAACCGCCGTGGTCTTCACCCACCACGCCTTGCGCGCATAGTAGAGCAGCGGCGTCTCGCACCGCCAACAATGCGGATATTCGTGGCGGTACTTTTCTTTGGCAAAAAGCAGATTCTTGTCTTCCAAAATTTTCAGGATTTTTGCTTCGGTCTCCTTATCCTTCACCGGCATCCCTCCCAACCCACACACAGTACACACATTGTTCGATCGGACAGTATGTGTACACCCTTCACCACCCTCTAGTTCGGCAATAAACCTACCGTCTTCAGTTACTGTATGGAATTTGGGAAGCCCGACTTCCGAACCGAGCCGATAGTCATCCTCGCCATACATCACCGCCGTATGCACCACGCCCGTGCCCTCGGTCGCAGACACAAAATCAGCCGCATAGATTTTATACGCCGCCTCGGATTTTCTTAATTTCGGCACATCAAAAAGCGGTTTATATCTCTTCCAGATAAGACTGCCTTCACCAAAGTTATCTATGATTTCAAAGTGCTGTCCTTGCCAGACATATTCATTTTCTGCATCAGGCCATTTCGCAGCATTCTTCAAAAAAACATCTCGGGCTATAATATAATACTCGCTGCGGTGCATGGGGAGATTTTCTCCTTCTTGCACAAAATCATAGAACCACAGCCACTTGATTTTTACATATTTTAATTTTGGATTGATCGCTAGTCCAACATTCCCCGGCAATGTCCAGGGTGTCGTTGTCCACGCAAGCACATATGTCCCGGGCTCGTCCTCCAATTCAAACTTCACATACACCGCCGTATCCTCCACTTCTTTATAGCCCTGGCCGACCTCGTGCGAGGAGAGGCCGGTCTGGCAGCGCGGGCACCACGGCACCACTTTGAAGTCCTCATAGAGCAATCCCTTTTCCCAAAATTCCTTGATAATCCTCCACAGCGCTTCTATATATGTTGTCTCGTAGGTGATATAGGGGTGCTCCAGATCAATCCAATACCCCATGCGGCGGGTCTGTCGCTCCCACTCTTCCTTATATTCCCACACCGACTGCTTGGCTGCGGCGTTGAATTTCGCAATGCCGTAGTTCTCAATATCCTGCTTGGTCTTAAACCCAAGTTTTTTCTCCACCTGAATCTCAACCGGAAGCCCGTGGGTATCCCAGCCGGCTTTGCGCGGGACATAAAACCCCCGCATGGTTTTGTAGCGGCAGACAATGTCCTTAAAAGCGCGGGTCATCGCATGACCGATATGCGGCCCGGCATTGGCCGTCGGCGGCCCTTCGTAAAATACAAAGGCCTTCCCTTTCTTGTTTCTCTCCAGGGACTTCTCGAAGATTTTGCGCTCCTCCCAGAATTTCAGGATTTTTTCTTCTTGTTCGGGAAGATTAAATTTTTGTTTCTCCTTGTCCATCTTCTTACATTTTCTCCGGCGCCCGGATGGCCATGAGCGCCAGCGTATTTTTTAACACGATCTGGGCGCCGCGGACGAGCACCAAGCGTGCGGCCGACAATTCCTTATCATCGGTAATCACCCGCTGCTTTTCGTAAAAATTATGGAACGCGCGCGCGGTGTCTAGGGCATAATGAGGCAGGCGCTGAATCTGATAATCACGGGCGGTGTCCTCGATGACTTCAGAGAACCGCAGCAGCTTTTTTATCAGATTCAATTCTTCCTCCTCTTTCAGCAATTCGAAATTCTCATCCCCGGCTTTCAGCTCGCTCCCGGCGTTTTTCAGGATGCCGGCGCACCGCGCGTGCGCATACTGCACATAGTAGACCGGATTTTTCTGCGATTGCTCTTTGGCCAGCTCCAAATCGAAATCCAAGTGCGAACTCGCGGCGTTCATAAGGAGGAAGAAGACCATGCTGTCCGGACCGACCTCGTCGAGCACTTCTTTGGCCGTGACATACGTCCCCGCCCGCTTGGACATCTTCACCACCTCCATACCGCGCTTGACCCGGACATACTGGTAGAGAATCACCACAAATTTCTGCGGGTCGAACCCAAAAATCTTGGTGAGCGCCTGGAGCTTGGGCACATGGCCATGGTGGTTGCTCCCGAAGACATCAATAACCAAATCGAAACCGGAGGTAAACTTCTCTTTATGGTAGGCGATGTCGGAGGCAAAATACGTCGGCTGCCCGGTCGAGCGGATGATGACCGCCTCGCGGTCTTTCAAGAATCCATCCTGGGGCGCGAACCAGAGCGCCCCTTCGTTCTCGCGGGTTACGCCTTTCTGTTTTAATTCCTCAACCGCC
>CAYIEG010000061.1:0-3889 GCA_964362375.1 uncultured Candidatus Saccharibacteria bacterium | reverse complement strand
CCTATTTGCAAAAGAAGTTCTAGAACCCATCTCGAAAATGGCTTTGTAGGCGAAAGGGAGGGTACCACATGAGCGAGAGAATTCGTATTCGCGAGCCGGCTTCCGAGCCTACTTGGGAGGAGCGCTTTGCCGCTTTGCCGGAGGCAACCCGGGTAGAGCTTCAGGCCTCGTGGACCGTAGCCGAGCAATATCTGGCGCGGCTGGAGGAGCGCGCGTCGCAGGAGCGGCTCGCAAAGATCGAGCGGATCGAGCACAAAGACGCGGCGACGACGCGCCGGCATGCGCAGGCGCCGGCAGGAAGCGGGGGAGGCCTTTGGTGAGTTGCCGGAGTAGACGGCGGATTGAGGGGGGAGAGCAATGCGGCAGGTGATGTATCTCGTAAAGGGATAGCCGGATCTCTGATTTCAAGCGGGGCTGCAGCAATGCGGCCCCGTTTTCTTTTATCGGAGAAAGAAACATACTGCCTCTGCGTCAGGTTTTATTTATAAGTATATGCGTGTAACTATTCGGAAAAAAGATTTGGAATTGACCGATCCATTGCGCGAATATATCGAGCGCAAGATCG
This sequence comes from uncultured Candidatus Saccharibacteria bacterium, assembly GCA_964362375.1. Lineage (GTDB taxonomy): Bacteria > Patescibacteriota > Minisyncoccia > Sungbacterales > HO2-52-23 > WO2-54-10. The sequence continues at coordinate 3,324 of CAYIEG010000061.1, read as the reverse complement.
TCCAGCCGGTGCAAAAGCGGCTCAAGCAGATGGATCAGGATAGCCCGATTCTCGATATCGAAGTCGCGCGAACCACCCATCATCACCACAAAGGGCTGGTATATGGGGTTTCGGCCAGTTTGACGCTCAAAGACACGCTGATCCGGGCAGAGACCGTGGATATGGACATCCATGCCGCCTGCGACACCCTGGAAGATGAATTGACCCGCGAAATCATCGCCTACAAAGGCAAGGCGCTCTCGCTTTTGAAACGCGGCGCGCGCCAGGCCAAAAAGGATTTGAATTTGGCGCCCGCGGCTCGTCTCTTCCGCAAAGGCCGCATCCGCAACGAGGGGAATTAGGAGATTTTGATATGCAGAGAATCCGGTGCGATGCGCTGGATTTTTTTGTATTTTTAGCGTATCGTAGGTGGGCAATATGTCACTTTTCTCCAAAATTTTCGGGGATGCGAATGCGCGGTATATCCGGTCGCTGGAGCCGCTGGTTGAGAAGATCGGGCAGTACGAAAAAGATTTTTCCGGGCGCCCGGATGAGGAGTTGCGCGATTTGACGCCGCGATTCAAAGAACGGCTTGCAGAGGGCGAGACGCTCGACGACCTCTTGCCCGAGGCCTTTGCCGCGGTACGGGCGGCGGCCAGCCGCGCGCTCGGCCAGCGGCATTTTGACGTACAGCTCGTCGGCGGCATCGTGCTCCATCAGGGCAAGATCGCCGAGATGCGGACCGGCGAAGGAAAGACGCTCGTTGCGACCCTCCCGCTCTATCTCAATTCTCTCGCCGGTAAGGGCGTGCATCTGGTCACTCCCAACGACTACCTCTCGCGTATAGGGGCGGGCTGGATGGGGCGGGTGTACCATGCGCTCGGTGTCTCCACCGGCGTCGTGGCGCATGATTTCTCCGGCATTTACGATCCGGCATATGAAGATCCGCATCCGCACGGCGATCCGCGCCTCAACCACTTCCGGCCGTGTACCCGCACCGAGGCCTACCGCGCCGATATCACCTACGGCACCAACAACGAATTCGGATTTGATTATCTGCGCGACAATCTGGAGCAATCGCCGGCCGATCTGCGGCAGAGAGAGTTTCAATACGCAATCGTGGACGAGGTGGATTCGATCTTGATTGACGAAGCGCGTACTCCCCTCATCATCTCGGCCCCGGACACGGAATCCGGAGATCTGTATCACGTCTTTTCCCGTCTGGTGCCGCAATTGAAAGAAGGAGCGGATTACAACATAGACGAGAAGCTGAAGGCAGTCGCGATCACCGACGCGGGGATAGACAAGGTAGAACAGCTGCTCGGGGTCTCCAATATTTATGAAGAAAAGGGCGTGCGCTTTGTCCGGCACTTGGAGTCAGCATTGCGCGCGCAGGCGCTCTTTTTGCGCGACCGCGATTATGTGGTCAAAGACGGCCAGGTGATCATCGTGGATGAATTTACCGGCCGCCTCATGCCCGGCCGCCGCTGGTCCGAAGGACTGCATCAGGCGGTGGAGGCAAAAGAGGGCGTCAAAGTCCAGCAGGAATCGCGGACTCTCGCGACGATTACGTTTCAGAATTATTTCCGCATGTACGGGAAGCTCGCGGGCATGACCGGTACGGCCCAAACCTCGGCCGAGGAATTTCACAAAGTATACAATCTCGACGTGATCACGATCCCGACGCACCGGCCGATGATTCGGGACGACCGGCAGGATTTAATTTTTCGCACCGAGAAAGGGAAATTCCAGGCGGTGGCGCGCGAGGTGAAGGAGAGGCACGGAAAAGGCCAGCCGGTCCTGATCGGCACGGTCTCGATCGAGAAAAACGAGCGGCTTTCCAAGATGCTTTCGGTCGAGGGGGTCCCGCACCGAATACTCAACGCCAAAAACCATGAGCAGGAGGCGCTCATCATCGCGCAAGCGGGTCAAAAAGGCGCGGTAACCGTCGCGACCAACATGGCTGGCCGCGGGGTGGACATCATCCTCGGAGGTAATCCCGTAAAGGTGGATGTTCGGGATTCTACGTCGATTGAAGAACAAACAGAGAAACTTGGAGATGAGGTACGCTCGCTGGGCGGCCTGCACGTGATCGGCACCGAGCGGCACGAAGCGAGGCGGATCGATAACCAGCTCCGGGGCCGCTCCGGGCGCCAGGGGGATCCGGGCTCCTCGCAATTTTTCGTGTCGCTGGAAGACGATCTCATGCGGGTTTTCGGCTCGGAGAGAATCAAGCGGATGATGGAGGCATTGGGCATCCCCGAGGACCAGTCGATTGAAAACAAAGTCGTCTCGCGCGCGATCGAGTCAGCACAGGGTAAAATCGAAGGTTTCCATTTCGATGCCCGCAAGCATGTTTTGGAATATGACGACGTGCTCAACAAACAGCGGGATGCCGTTTACAAGATGCGCCGAGAGATTCTGTTTTCGAATCAGGAATCAGGAATCAAGAATCAGGGGGGCCTGAAAGAGCGGGTTTTGGAGATGATTGATGAAGAGGCGCGGCGGCTGGCTGATTTCCATACGGCAGGGAATCCCGACGAATGGAATATCGAAGAAGTATACGAGACGATCAAAACAATCGCGCCGGTCCCGGATGACCTGCATGTCAAACTCCGCGAAATTGCAGAGGGCGAGGGAGACACCCAAATGCGGCGGGCAGGCCTGACTGATTTTCTGGTTGCCCAATTGCGGCAGGCGTACGAAGCGCGCGAGCGGGAAATGGGAGAGGAGGAGATGCACAATCTGGAGCGCGCGACGATGCTCCGCACGATCGATATGCTCTGGATGGAGCATCTTGACCAGATGGAGCATCTGCGCGACTCGGTGCGGCTGCGGGCCTACGGCCAGCGCGATCCTCTGGTGGAATACAAGCACGAGGGCTCGCGGCTCTTCCGCGAATTGCAGGCCGCGATCCGCACCCAAGTCGCGCATACTATTTTCAAAGTCGGTGCTTCCTCCCGCGAGGAGCGTACAGGCCGAATTGAACTGCGCCGCCCCGATGCCGTGGCCGAACTAGTGCCTCCTCAAGCTATGGTCCGCAATCCGGTACTCTCCCAAATCAACGCATCCGAGCAGCCGTCCTTCGTAGCCGCCCGCCCCAAGGAGCCGGCAAGAAATGATCCCTGCCCCTGCGGAGCGACGCATTCGGATGGCCGCCCGGTGAAGTACAAACATTGTCACGGGAAAAATGTTTGAGCACATGGCGGAGAAGCGGAGTCCGCCAAAGCCCTTAGGGCGTCGGCGGAAGTAAAAATTATGGGAGATATCCGGCATGAGCATCACGGAAAGTTATTGACTTTTGAAGATCCCAGCGGCCATTGGCTGGAGCTGTTTGAGCCGCGG
>CAYIEG010000060.1:0-3907 GCA_964362375.1 uncultured Candidatus Saccharibacteria bacterium | reverse complement strand
AGCAGAGCCGGGTCCAGCACATCCGGCCGGTTGGTCGAGGAAAGGACGATGATCCGGTCGCTGGTCTCGATCCCATCCATTTCGACGAGCAGTTGATTGAGCGTCTGCTCACGCTCGTCGTGTCCGCCGCCGATGCCCGCCCCGCGGACGCGCCCCACCGCGTCCAATTCATCCACATACACGATGGACGGCGCAACCTTCTTCGCGACCCGGAACAAATCCCGCACCCGGCTCGCCCCCACGCCTACAAAAAGCTCGATAAATTCCGACGCGGACATGTAAAAGAAAGGGACGCCGCTCTCGCCTGCGACTGCCCTCGCCAAATAGGTTTTCCCGACCCCCGGCGGCCCCATGAGAAGCACGCCCTTGGGAATTTTCGCGCCGATGTCCAGATATTTTTTCGGATTCTTGAGAAAATCAACGACCTCTTTCAGTTCTTCTTTGGCTTCTTTCACTCCGGCCACGTCTTTGAACGTAATCTGTTCCTTCTGCCCCTCGGGGCTGATGAGGCGGGCGCGCGACTGGCCGAATGAAAAGGCCTGCATCGATCCCCGCTGGACCTGGCGCGCGGTGAACCAGATGAAGAATGCAATCAAAAGCACCGGTCCCAGGATCGGCAAAATAACCGCGAGCAGGAAACTCATCCCGCTCTGGGTTTCAACCGTGATCTTGACGGCCTCCAGCTTGCCGGAATCGACGTTGTAGTTGCGCAGCGTCTCGGTGAGGCCGGCCTCGGGTTCTTTTTGCGCAAACACCGTCTCGCCGTTCTTCAATTTCACCTCCAGCGTCGAATCCACGACTCCGATTTCGGCCACTTCTCCGGCGTTGATTTTCTTGACCACTTCGGAAAGCGCGATTTCCTGCTCCTCGCCGAAGAGCCCGGCCACCGACGAATAAACCAGCGACAGCGCCATGAGGATCACCAAAACCCAGATGAAATTTTTGGAAAGATTTTTCATATCCGCACCGACTTTACCACATTGTTTGAAGAGATACAAGCTCTACCGCCGCTTCCCAAAGCGGATATTGCGCGGAAGGAATGCCGCGATACTTATTGCCCCTGTACCGGCCGGGTTCCGGAGAGCCGCGCACGGATCACCATGCGTTTGGACGCGGAACCGCGGCATTCCCTGCGGCTTTCTTACCCGCCGCGCGGGTGGTACACTGCCAAAAGACATGCTCGTACCCACGCCAGAAGAGCGAGAAAAAGAGCGCGCCCTTTTCGGAGAGGAGCGCCGCAAAGCCCCGCACCTGTTTGAGCGGGAGCCGATGGCAGACACCGACGAGGTGCTCCGCGGGGTCGGGATAGAACTTCCGCTGGGCGAGCGCCCTGCCGCCTACCTGCGGCTCATGCCGCAGGATTTTGTCGTCGAAGAGATCAACCGGGACGAGTCCCTGCATACGGTCGAAACCGGACCGCTACTCGCGCCGATTTCCACCGGAGACGGGCAAAGTTTTTACGGCGATCTTGTCAAAGCCGGCGTCTCAACCCTCGACGTGAAAACGCGACTCTCCTATCTCCTCGGCGTTGAAGAAAAACAGATCGGGTTTGCCGGGATCAAAGACCGGGCCGCGCTCACGGCGCAGGCATTCAGCATCCGCGGGGTGGCGCGCATCGCGGAATTTGAAAAAATCCAGGAGCAGAATTTCTTTTTGAAAAACATCCGCGCCGGCAAAGGCGTGCTTGCGAGCGGGGATCTCTGGGGGAACCGTTTCATCATCATCCTCCGCCTGGCTGCACCGTTATCTCCGGAAGCGATTGCCGCGATCCGGCGGAAGATCGACGAGATGAACGAAGACGGCTTCTGGAACTTTTTCTACCTCCAGCGCTTCGGCACTCCGCGGCTCATCGGCCACCGCCTCGGACGCTCGATCGCACAAGGGGATTACGAGGGAGCGGTAAAAATGTTTCTGACCCATACCGCACCCCGCGAGCTGCCTTATTTCATGCAAATCCGAAAAGAAGCCGCGGCGATGTGGGGCAGGTGGGATGAGATCTTTGCGCGGATTGACCGCTTTCCGTATCACTTTCACCTCGAGCGCACGCTGATCCGCCACCTCATGGATCGCCCCGCGGATTTCCTGGGCGCCCTCTCGGCCATCCCGGAACAAATCAAAATGTGGGTCTACGCCTACGACTCGTATCTTTTCAACCAAAAACTTTCGGCACTCATCAAAACCGGAACCGTGCCGATGGAGCTGCCGCTCGCGACCTCGTTCGATTCACGCGACTGGGAACCCTACAAAGAATATTTTGCCGAGGACGGCGTCGCGCTGCCGCTTCGCGCGTGGAAAGATTTCCCGTTTGTGCGCGTGGACTCGCGCATGTGGCCGACCCTGCAGAACGTACGGTTTCATAAAGTCGAATTTCGCCGCGATCTTGCCGTATTCGCGTTTTCGCTTCCCAAAGGCGCCTACGCCACTTCGTATCTGATGAATCTTTTCACGCTTTCTTCCGGCCTTCCGCTCCTCCCCGGCATCAGCACCGACGCGATCGATGCCAAAGCAGTCCTCGGCCTCGGCGCGCTCGCCGAAACCCTCGCGCGATTCCGCGCGGTGCTGGAAAGCCGCGAAGAAGACATCGCGGCAAGCGGGCTGGAATGATCTCTGTTAGAAGTCGGACTTCTAACACTTTTACGGAATAGTTTCTCGGAAATAAAAATGTGCCGGCATTACAAGATGTAATGTCCGGCACGTTAATCACCTCCTTTCGAGAAAGAACTCTGCCGCAGCTAGGCGGCGCGCCGAGGCAGCACATATCTCAAACTCCAGCTCCCGTTTTTATAGCCGATCTGGACCATTTCTTGGGTCCAGCCACCATAGGATAACGGAATCCGACAGTTGATCGTAGAAATCGGAAAACGAATGGCCCGCGAGAAGAGCTCGGGGTCCATCTCCATCACCTCTCTGACGGGATAGAGGAGCTGGACGCCGATTGGGCGGTCGATCCCCGCGCCACTGGCCGGATACTCGAGGATCTGGAACTGTAGCGGCCGCTGCCCGTTGTAGACCCAGTATTTACGTGGGTTGTCGAAGATGTTGACTTTCATCCACATCTTCTTCCTGAGCAGCTTCTCGACGAAGTCATCGTGCACCCGTGTGTTCAGCCGGGGCTGGCGCGGACACGCGAGGGAATCAATACCCTTATGGCGCATCCGGACAACGAGGCGCACACCGGCCTTTCCCCCGTCAATGGCATTCTCGCCATGGACGGTACCGTCCCGTTCAAACCCGTTCCGCTCCAACTCATCCATGAGCTTATCAAGCCGGATAACGTGCTCAAGCGCCTTTTTCCCGAACACATTGCACCCCGTATCTCCGGCCGGACGATATGCCTTGAACGACCGCTTGAGAAACGCAGATTCGATTTCGTGCCGCTCCTGCGTTTCCACGATCGACCGGTCTCCGATCGGGAAATCGAGCTTCGCCGCTTCCTCATGCAGATGATGATTGCTCAACCAGAGCATGAAGGCGATCACTTTTGACGGCTCCGCGACCGAATCTCCAGGTTCGTGCGCATCCAGACAATACCCATTGACCGTTTTTGCCGGAAGCCGGCACCGTCCGCCAAGAGCCGTCTCCTCAGCCGTTGCCGCCATGCATGCATACCCGCCCTGCTTGGTGTTGTTCATCTCCTGCTCCTTTCTTGAAGGGAGGTGAGTGAAAACGATGGAAAAATCAAGGTACCACGACGATAATCTTATTATAACTCTTTTTACAGATACTGTCAATATCGCCCGCGGCGAGGATATCCGGTAAAATAAATCCGTGCAAAAGGAGCTTGAAGCCATCAAAACCTCATTTCAGACGGCACTCGGCACGGCCGTGACTACCGGCGCGGTCGAGGAGCTGCGGATTTCGTATCTAGGGCGCAAAGGGGCGCTGGCGGCGGTGTTCGGCTCGCTGA
>CAYIEG010000059.1:0-3934 GCA_964362375.1 uncultured Candidatus Saccharibacteria bacterium | reverse complement strand
GGCCGGGACGCCGGTTTCCTGGAAGACGAGCTGGTCAATATTGCGGAGTAGCGACCCGCCGCCCGACATCACGATCCCCCGATCCATGATATCGGCCGCCAGCTCCGGCGGCGTGTCGTGTAGCACTCCTTTGACCGCGCGGATGATCTCGTCGAGCTCGTCGGCAATCGCCGCGGTCACTTCCTGCGACTGGATTTCTATCCGCTTCGGGAGGCCGGTGATCAGGTCCCGCCCCTTAATCTCCTTTTTCATGCTCTCGTCATCAATCGGCACGGCCGAGCCGATGCCGATCTTAATCTCTTCCGCGGTCCGGTCGCCGATGGCAAGGTTGTAGTTGCGCTTGATGTATTCGGCAATCGCCTGGTCCAGCTTGTCTCCCGCGACTTTCACCGAAGTGGAGGCGACAATCCCGCCAAGCGAAATCACCGCGATATCCGTAGTCCCGCCGCCGATATCAACGACCATGTGCCCCGAGGGCTCGTTGATCGGGATGCCCGCTCCGATCGCGGCCAGCACCGGCTCTTTGACGACATAAGCCGCTTTGGCGCCCGCCTGCACCGTTGCTTCGATCACCGCTCTGCGCTCGGTCGAGGTCACCCCCGCGGGAACCGATACCATGACTTCCGGCCGGAAGAGCCGCACCGGCCCCGAGGCCTTGGCGATGAAATAGCGCAGCATTGCCTCGGTCACCCGATAGTCGGCAATTACCCCGTCCTTGAGCGGACGGTAGGCGACGATCGTATCGGGCGTGCGGCCGACCATCATGCGCGCGTCGCTGCCGACGGCCAGCACCCGGTTCTCGGCGCGCGCGACCGCCACCACCGAGGGCTCGTTGATCACCACCCCTTTTTTGGGGATGAAGACAAGAGTATTGGCCGTGCCTAAATCAATGCCGATCTTCCTTATAAACATGAAGGGGAATCGCGCGAACCATTTATTCTGCTATGCGCTGAATATCCGCTCCCAATGCTCGCAGGCGGTCATCCAGCCGCTCATATCCTCTATCTATATGCTCCACGCCGGAAATGACCGACTCTCCCTCGGCCGCAAGGGCCGCAATGATGTGCGCCATGCCGGCGCGGATATCGGTAATCGCAATTTCCGCACCCTTGAGCCGAGACGGCCCTTCAATCCGGGCGCTGTGATTGAACGTGCGCCCGGCAAACCGGCACGGAGAATTTTCAAGACACTCATCCGAGACCGTCACGCGGGCGTCCATCCGCGCGAGATCTTTCAAATACCCCAGGCGATCCTCGTAGACGGTTTCGTGTATTATTGACGCTCCCTCGGCCTTGGTCAAGAGAATCGAAAGCGGCTGCTGCCAATCGGTCATAAATCCGGGGTGGGGAGCGGTACGGATAACGGTGTTGCGCCATGCCGGCGCGCCGATGAAGCGAAGCCCTTCCTGCTCTTGCCGCACCCCGCCGCCCAACTCCTGCAGCACGTCAAGAAACGCCCCGAGGTGCGAGATGTCGGCATCCCGCACGAGCACATCCCCCCCGGTCGCGAGGGCGGCCGCCGCAAACGATACTGCTTCGTTCCGGTCGGGTATTACGCGGTGCCGCACGCCGGAGAGACGCACCACACCCCGGATTTCGATCCGGCGCCGATCGGCATCGCAAGAGATCAAAGCCCCCATGGCAGTCAACATGACGATCAGATTGAGCACTTCGGGCTCCACTGCCGCGTTTTCGATCAGCGTGTCGCCCTCGGCCAGCACGGCGGTGAGGAGCACGCTCTCCGTCGCGCCCACCGACGGAAACGGAAAAGAGATTTCCGCTCCCCGCACCCGCGCCGCTTTGGCATAGTAAGAGTCGGCGCGGCGTTCAATCTTGGCACCCATGCGGCTCAACGCCTCCAAGTGAAAATCGATCGGCCGGTGGCCGATCGGGTCCCCGCCCAAAAACGGCACTTCCGCTTCACCCCGCCGGTGCAGGAGCGGCCCGATCGCAAGAATCGGAATGCGGTTGCGGCGCGAGAGCCCGAGCACGGAGGTGACGCGAACCTCGGGGGTTTCGATCGAACAGAAGTGATCGAGGCCGTGCGCCACATTGCTGCCGATCCGCTCGCAGAGTTCCGTGGTAATCGCGACCTCTTGGGACCGCGGGATATTCGCGATCGTGCAGGGCTCGTCGGTGAGGAGGGAAGCGATCATCGCTTTCGTCGCCGCGTTCTTGGAGCCGAAAACAGACACCTCGCCTGCGAGCGCCCGCCCTCCACGGATTACAAATCGTTCGGCTGCCATGCCCTAGACAATTTATGATGAAACAAGAATATGCTCATAATACCGATTTTGCCGCTCTTTACAAGCCGCATCTTTTTCAGGTAGTATCAGATTAAATAAATCCGTTATGAGGCGTTCGACCAGACGCATTCTTTTTTATACATTCGCAATTATTTTTCTGATTGCGGGGCCGATGCTGGTCGCCTATTCCCTCGGCTATACCCTCAACCTCTCAACCGCCACGTTTGAAAGCACGGGCGGGGTCTTTATTAAATCCCAAACCCCGCGCTTGGCTGTCTTCCTCGACGGCGCATTTGTGAAAGAAACCGGCTTTATCACCGGCAGTACTCTCCTGACCGACGTGGCCCCCGGGGTACACCTCGTGCGCCTCGAGAAGCCCGACTTCCGCCCGTGGTCCAAGACCATCGCGGTCGGGCCGACGGCGGTCACGGAGCTGCGCAGCGTGGTGCTCGTCCCCTATCGCCTGGCGATCGCCACCTCCACCGCGGCGGAGCTTGCCGCGATCCGCGCGACCTCCACCGCTCCCCAGACATTTGCGATCGACAAAGCCGGAAATCTCGTTGCCGGACGCGGGATCCAAGCAAAAAAGATCGCTGAAAATGTCCACTCATTCGCGGCGATAGATAACGCGGTATTCTTTGTCGGTCAAAACGGATTCCTCGCGCGCTACGCTTCGGATTCCCAAGAGCTTGCGACGATCGGGCGTCCCGGATTTTTCCTTGATAAGGAACCGCTCCGCTTCGTTGCGGGCGCGGGCATCTTTGCGATCATAGATTCTACCGGGGGTCTCTTCCTCTACGACGAAGCATCCCGCGTCGTCACCCCGGTGACCTCGGAGGTAAGGGAAGTCGCGTTTGACACCGAAGAGGAAAAACTGCTCATCGCCAAGGAGCAGGGCATCGAAATTCTCTGGCTCAAAGACAATACCTATCAGCCCTTCCAGCAGAAAGGGATGATTGAAGCCATTGTCACCGAGACGACGCCGATCCGTGAAGCCCGCTGGTACTACGGCACCGACGCGCACATCGTCTACCGGACGCGCCAAGGCATCTTTCTCACGGAAGCCGATACCCGCGGCGGCGGCAACGTCGCCCAGCTCCTCGACAGCCCCGTGGACGAGCTGATCACCTCCCCTGTCCTTCCCGGCTCGATTTTCTACAAAAAAGGGAACACAGTGTACAAAATCGAGTTGTAAATGCCATAGAAATAAAATAACCACTAGACATCTCGCGGTTATTTTATTTTCAACACATTCCATTGACAAAAAGTCAAGAATTTGGTAACTTTTAATTGATGCGCGTTAAGAAGTCATCATCTGCGGGAGGAACGTTCTATGTACGATCGACGGAGAGATTCTACAGAAAAGGTACCCTGGTACGATATTCTCGAACGAATACCGCGGTGGCAGGATAAGGTAGGTATCGGAATATTCCTCTTAGTGATGTTCGGATCCGTATTCGGCGTAGCCGTCCTCATAGCGCTCTTCTTGTTCCTTGCAGGTTATTAAGCCGACCAAAACAAAATGGCCGTCGTGCATATTTTACCACGGCGGCCTTTTTATATTGCCTAAAGATACACTATAAGCGTGACCGTATATCCCAACGAAAATAATATTATGACCCCGAAGGTCAATGTTTTCATCCTTTTTGTTCCCGCGCGTCGAAAAGGATGCGCGCTATCATCCAACAG